>NZ_JBEBVH010000075.1:0-15855 GCF_040392825.1 Pseudopedobacter sp. | reverse complement strand
TATATTTACCTATAAACCAACCTATTAGAGAATTTTCATTTGAAAAATTGCTAACAACCACTACCTCCGTAGATATATAATCCATATCCAATGAAGTTAAACAAACATCAAGATAGTTATATTGATCTATAGAGGATTTCGGCAATATTGAAACTCCCATTCCTTTCACTACTAGTTGAAGAATTGAGTGTACGTTGTTTGCCTCATGAGTTACCTCTGGCATAAAACCAATTCTACCGCATATCTCTGTAAGCTTTCCATAAAAATGCGGTGCATAATCCCGATTAAAAAAAACAAACGGTTTATCTTCCAAGCAGCGTTTTAACTCTGCATAAGTTTTATAACCTATAGGTTCTTTGCTGACTAAAACAAACGGGTCCATAAATAAATGCCTCACATTTAGCTTTTCGGAATTTACCGGAGCCCTGATAATACCTATATCAAGCTTCCCTTCCTCTAATGCAACTATCTGTTTCACTGAAGGGACTTCGTATAATTTTGTTTTCACATATGGATATACATCTAACATTTGCTTTAGTACAGCAATTAAATGTTCATGGAAAGTAGAACTAATATAACCGATCCTTAATTCGCCACTAATTGCCTGGTGAATTTGTTTAACCACATTTCTACTTTCTGCTAAATTATTAAACAGTTTATCTACTTCTTTCTTAAAGTATAAACCTGCATCTGTCAAACTAACTTTTTTGTTGTTCCGCTCAAACAGAACAACTCCAAGTTCTTCTTCTAATTCTTTAATTTGCCTGCTTAACGGAGGCTGAGAAATAAAAAGTTTAGTTGCGGCTTTCCTAAAATGTAATTCTTCGGCAACCGATTTAAAATACAATAAATGTCTTAACTCCATATTGATACCTAATAAGAATCATTAATTGACAAATTTAATATTTTCAAAATATCATACACAGTCTTAATTTCGTTCTATCGCAAGCTTTAAAAAACCACGATATGGAAAAATTATCTATAAATGAAATCAGAGAACGGTTTGACAAAAATGTAGAACGGTTTTCTAATCTGGATACCGGACAGGAAACAGTGATTGATGCAAAACTGTGTTTGGAGTTAATTACAGATGCAGCTAAGACTACGGTACCTAATGCTAAAAGACTATTAGATATTGGCTGTGGTGCAGGGAACTACACTATCAAAACGCTTCAAAAAATACCTAATCTGAATTGTACATTAATTGATCTGAGCTTTCCTATGCTTAATAAGGCCAATGAAAGGATAAGTGAGCTAACGACCGGGGATATTGAAACTATTCAGGGCGATATTTTAGAATTACCGATTGAGGAAAATAAATATTGTATTGTTATGGCAGGGGCAGTATTACACCATCTAAGAACTGATGAAGACTGGTATTCGGTATTTAAAAAAATATATTCTTCTTTAAAACCTAATGGGAGCTTTTGGATATGTGACCTGATTTCTCATGACATACCTTCTATACAACAGTTATTCGAAAGAAATTATGGAGAATTTCTTGAAAAGCTGGGCGGGACGGAATATAAACAGCATGTATTTGATTATATAGCAAAAGAAGATAGTCCGCGTTCTGTACTTTTCCAAACTAACTTACTTAGAGAGGTAGGTTTCAGACATGTAGAAATTCTACATAAAAACTCCTGTTTTGCTGCTTTCGGAGCTATAAAATAAGCAAAAGGCCTCTCTGCTTTCGCAGAAAGGCCTTCTTAATTTGTTTATCGTGATTGATTAAACTACACCTTGAGCAATCATTGCATCAGCAACTTTCACAAAACCACCGATGTTAGCACCTTTTTCATAGTTTACGTGTCCATCTTCTTCTGTTCCGTATTTCACACAGATTGCGTGAATGTCATGCATAATTTCTTTCAATTTAGCATCTACCTTATCTCTGGACCAGTTATAACGTAATGAATTTTGCGCCATTTCCAAACCAGAAACTGCCACACCACCAGCATTAGCAGCTTTACCCGGAGCATAAAATACTTTTGCTGTATTGAAAGCCTGAACCGCTTCTGGTGTACAAGGCATATTAGCACCTTCCGCTACACAGAAACAACCATTAGCAATTAATTTTGCTGCATCTTCACCCCCTAACTCATTTTGTGTTGCATTAGGTAAAGCGATATCACATTTAATACCCCAAGGTTTTTCGCCCTCAAAATATTGTGCCTGAGGATAATCGTTAGTATACTGTTTTATTCTACCTCTTAGATTATCTTTTAAATTCTTAATATATTCTAATTTAGCTAAGTCAATGCCTTCCGGATCGTAGATATAACCCGCAGAATCAGACATCGTTAACACTTTAGCCCCTTGTTGGATACACTTTTCTGCAGCAAACTGCGCCACATTTCCAGAACCGGAAATAACTACAGTCTTTCCTAATAGACTTTTTCCTTGTGTTTTGAAGATTTCTTCTACGAAATAAACCAATCCGTAACCCGTAGCTTCTGGTCTTATCTGGCTACCACCCCACTCGATACTTTTACCTGTTAATACACCGGTAAATTCGTTTTGTAATCTTTTATATTGACCAAATAAGTAACCTATTTCGCGTTTACCTACGCCAATATCACCAGCGGGAACGTCCAGGTTTGCACCGATATGACGAGATAACTCGGTCATGAAGCTTTGACAAAAACGCATAACTTCATTATCAGATTTACCTTTTGGATCAAAATCAGAACCTCCTTTACCACCACCCATTGGAAGTCCTGTCAAGCTATTTTTGAAAACTTGCTCAAAAGCTAAGAATTTCAATACACTTAAAGTAACAGAAGGGTGAAAACGCAAGCCTCCTTTATAAGGGCCAATTGCACTATTCATTTGAATACGGTATCCTCTGTTTACTTGAATCTCGCCTTTATCATCAACCCAAGGCACTCTAAACATGATTACACGCTCTGGTTCTGCTATTCTTTCGAATATTTTATTGTTTTTGTAAATAGGATGTTTTTCGATGTAAGGTAGCACAGACTCAGCAACTTCTGTTACCGCCTGTAAAAACTCAGGTTCAGAAGCATTCCTCGCCTTGATAATGTTTAACGAGTTGTTATTTTCAAGCATGATTTTAACAGTTTTATTTTTTGGTGCGCCAAAAATACGATTTTATCAATGAAAAATGAATTTTATTAAATTAAACTCACCAAAAACATCAATTATTTAGAATTTACTAATTTACACAGTAATATATACTCTTAAATTATCAGATTTATAATTTTAAGCTGGAAATATGCACATTTCTTACATCTTTACAAAGAATAATCAAACATTGTTAACGAAAATTATATATTTGAAATAAAAATAGAATTTTGAAGAAGAGAATTGCAATTTTCGCCTCTGGATCGGGTTCTAACGCCCAAAAGATAATGGAGCACTTTAAAAAAAGTGACGAAGCAGAGGTTGCTATAGTTTTAAGTAACAATCCGGAAGCCTATGTGCTACAGCGGGCCGACAATTTTGAAATCCCGACTCATATCTTTGACAGAACAGAATTTAGAGATACAGATGAAATCATCAAAATCCTAAAAAATTTACAAATAGACCTTATTGTTCTGGCTGGTTTTTTATGGCTAATCCCAAAGAATCTATTAGAAGCCTTTCCTAATAAAATTATTAATATCCATCCATCTTTACTTCCCGCGTATGGAGGAAAGGGAATGTATGGCGATTACGTTCATAAAAGCGTACTGGCAAATAAAGATCCGGAGTCTGGTATCACCATCCATTTTGTTAATGAGCATTTCGATGAAGGGGAAATCATTTATCAGGCTAAATTCAGAATTGAACCGAATGATGACCTGGAGATGATAAAGTTTAAAGGGCAGCAGCTAGAACACCTACATTTCCCAAGAATAATAGAGAATTTGCTTAAAAAGATGAAAAGCAATCTATAAAACAAATATATACCATTCTGTGTTTGATAGAAAAGCCTGCACAGAATGGAAAATACCACTACCCCCCCGCCTAAAAAGAAAAGCAGAATTCTTTTCTACTTCATTACTGTTATAATTGTAATAGCAGCCGGATTATTTTACTACAGATATTATTTTGTTTTCGGCGAGGGTGTTAAAGCTGGACAGTTAAATTATTTTGTAAAGAAAGGCTACCTTTTTAAAACCTATGAAGGACGATTAATTCAGTCTGGTATCAGACCTGGGACTGCCGGAGGAATAAGCTCCAATGAATTCAGATTTTCTGTAACTGATAAAAAGGTGGCAGACATCCTGAATAATAATGCTGGCTCTTATTTAGAATTGCATTATAAAGAATATTTTCATGCTTTACCATGGCGGGGTACCAGTGAATTTGTGGTAGACAGCGTAGTATCTGCTAAACCGGTAAATAATCTGGGCAACTATTAAAAAGGCCTGCTAATATGTTTTCTTTATTCTAAATTAGCATGTCTTTTGAACATTATTTGCGGCTCCTGCTGGCTCTCTTTCCATAATGTATGAAATGTTGCATCACAAACTAAAGATAGAGCCTGTTCAAACAATGTTCCGGCATATTGTTTAGAAACCTCTTCCCCATAATCATATTTACTGGAAGCAGGTAAAAGAATTGCCTGGTCAGAAACCTTAGTGATTTCAGTATTACTGTCAGTTGTAAAACACACTACTTTTGCACCTTCTGACTTTGCTTTTTGTGCTGCTTTAACTACCGACTGCGTAGTTCCCGAACCAGATGCAACTATCAATAAGTCTCCCCCGAAAATTGCCGGCGCTGTAATCTCGCCAACTATACTCGCCTTAAATCCCAAATGAATCAATCGCATAGCGAACCCACTTAGTGCCAAACCAGAACGGCCAACACCTTTAACAAAAACTCTATCAGCTGCTTTGATATATTCTAACAACGAAAATACATCATCAAAATTGAGATTATTTGATAACCGGAGGTTTTCCTCCAATATCATCTTAATATTATCTTTCACTGCAGAGGTGCTGCCTTTTCTCTTCATATCTTACGATTAGACTTAATCTCTCTTTAAACACACCAATACCAAAACTGCAATTTATTCAAAAACAACGGTCTTATTATTGAAAACAAATACCTTATCTTCAAATACAAAGTGTAATGCTTTTACCAGGGCAGAAGTTTCAATTTCTTTTCCTGCCCTAACCATATCTGATACTGAATAAGTATGATCTACCGGAATAGTCTTCTGAACAATAATTGGTCCTTCATCTAAATCATCCGTTACAAAATGGGCGGTTGCTCCAATTAGTTTTACTCCTCTATGAAATGCTCGTTTATACGGGCTTGCTCCTATAAATGCTGGCAAAAAGGAATGGTGTATATTGATAATCTGATAAGGATAAGAGGCCACAAAATCTGGAGAAAGGATCCTCATAAACTTCGCCAGCACCATATAATCAAATTTATGATTGGCCAGCCGTTTTTTGATCTCATGCTCAAATGTTGATTTATCTTTTCCTTCATGAGATATTTCGTAAAATGGCACATCAAAACGTTCGCAAATATTAGCTAAGTCAGCGTAATTTCCAATTACAGCTTCTACTGTAGCACCTAAAGTTTTAAAATGATTACGGATTAATATATCACTTAAACAGTGATATTCTTTGGTAACCAGTACAACAATCTTCTTTTCCGGCTCGGGATTTACTTTTACTAAAGCATCAGAAGGAAGAGCTTGCTGCAATGCGTTTTGTAATACCACGATATCATTAAAAGGCTCTATTACTAATCTTGCAAAGAACATACCTTCATTAATATCAACATATTCTTTCATTGTAAGAATATTTACTCCAAACCGGGCCATTACACTTGCTATATCTGCAACCAGACCAACTTTGTCTTTACACTGTATTACAACTACCATTACTTCCGTAAAATTAAGCGTCTAAATTAAACAAAATCCACATATTGCGAAGTAATGCCAACAAAAAAGCACCCTTATTCGGGTGCCTTCCTATTTCATTAACCTCTTTTGGATTTAAGTTCCTGTAGTTCTTTTTTCAAGGCATCTATCTGTTCTTGTTGTTCTTTTAGCGCCTCAACCAAAATAGGAATCAGATCATCTTTATTGACCTCTTTATATTTAGCCACCTTAGTATTTCCTTTATTAATATTATAAACCGAAGACGATTCGTAAACCATAGCTGGAAACACTTGTTCTACATTTTCCACCAAAAAGCCATATTGATCTCCTTTTGGTAGTTTTAAATGTTTGTATTTATCTATATTATATTTAAAAGTAACCGGCTGTAAAGTTTTTAGTTTTGAAGTGGAGTTTTCTATTTTATTGATATCTACCTTAAGTTCTTTCTCTGTTAAAGATTGGGCTTTAGAAATTTGTGCCGACAATAATAATGCTAATCCTAAATATAATCTTGAAATCAATTTTTGCATTGTTCTTTAATTTAAATCATGAATAAATGTATTTGTAATCAGTCTGCTTAAACAAGCTTATATTTTGTTTATGCTTTTAGTCCAGAGAATCTGGATTATATTTTTGAGTTGGACTGCCGGCTATTTTTTTAAAAAACACGACTTGTGTCACTCAAAATAAGCTATAAGATTCTAAAAATCCAGCGTTAAATTAACAGTTGGGAGGGGGGTAATGAAGCGTTATATGTACATCAGTCAAATTCTCTTCAAAGAAGCAATTGCTCTTTTGTATCCTTTTATATATATGGATATTCTTGGCAGGCATCACTATAAATTCTTCCTCAAAAAACCTTCCCGAATCATTGTCTTCTTCTGTGGCTCCATTGTCGGTATCGGCCAAAACGTAACTATTGTCAATATCCTTTTGCAAAGACATACTTATACTATCTCTGAGGAGAAAGCCAAACAGTATGATGCATAAAAATATTCCAATAATGCGTTGCATAAATAACTCAATTGCTACAAATATATTTTTTTTAGAAAAAACTAAAAATTGGGCTATTTCAACCTGTCTGCATTACTTTTACCTCACTGCCGACAATTGCATAGAAATTATAACTTATGTACCCTATTTTATACTTTAAAATATACAGTTAAACTGTATTTGCTGGACTATTTAGTATTAAAAGGGGTGTAAAAATGCAGTAATATCGTTTAACAATTTTTTTCTTATGTATTATCCTTAATAAAAATCCCCATGTTACATTGGTATTATACAAACTATGTTAGCAAAAGAGATTTTATTATTCAATTTCGGTTTGAAACGAAAGATTGATAGGTTTTACACAGAATAAACCCCGGTTTTTATAAGTATTTTCTGCAGTACAGGTACTTAATCATAAAAAGCAGAATTTTTGATTATGACATAAAAATGAAATTTGCATCATAGGACAAGGACTAAAAAGAGTTTTTAAATTTAATTACCTCTTGATGTAAGAATGATATTGGGGTAATATACATTTTAACAATAAATCTCGAATACTAATCTCTTCCTCCTTTGTTCCCCCACACTAAGCTTTTTCCTTTTTCTATTAATGTTCCGCTGATAATATCCTGCAAACCCGCACCTATATAACTTGCAACGCCTACAACTCCCAACGCCGCACCCCCAGCTTGTTTTGGAGGCAAATCTACAGCCATTAATCCACCAAGAAAACAAATGCGCGCACCTATAGAAACTCCAAAAATTACCATCGCCCCAACAAACAACTAGGTACTAAATATCTTGTTTACTGACAGAGGTTTTAGCTCTCTCCTTACTGTTACAGATTTAACCTGTAAACACACCTTGTTATATATCGGGTTATCTGTGTTTTTAATTAGTATAACGGGGAATCAGCCTATTTTAAATAATATCTATAGTATTTTATTTTTTTGTTCATTTTTAATAAAAGTAACACATCAAAAAACCCATTATTATATTATTAGAGCAGGATTATTCGGGTCAAGTCCACTGATATAGTGGACTTGACCCGAAGGAGTCCCGAAGAAAGCCCCTATAAAACCTATTTAAAGTAGATCTTTTTTCATTCTGAAAACCAGAAATTCATAAATAATCTTTTTCAAATTATAAAAGCTTAAATAACTATATCAATATTCCTATTTTTGTATAAATATTCTATTCAAACATTTTGCACTTATGGAAAACACGTCAACATATAAAACAGCAACTTTCGGCGGAGGCTGTTTTTGGTGTACAGAAGTAATCTTCACTACTTTAAAAGGTGTAACCGAAGTAAAGCCCGGATATATGGGAGGTAAAACTCCTCATCCAACCTATAAAGATGTCTGTACAGGAGAAACCGGACATGCTGAGGTTATTCAGATTACTTATAATCCTGAGCTGGTTTCGTTTGAAGAATTATTGCTCATTTTCTTCAAGACGCATGATCCCACTACATTGAACAGACAGGGAAATGATATTGGTACTCAGTACAGATCGGTAGTCTTTTATACTTCTGAAGAAGAGAAACAACAAGCAGAAGCAATGATTGCTCAACTTAATAAAGAAAAGGTTTTTGATAGTCCGATAGTGACAGAAATAAGTCCTGTCGGCGAATTCTATGTTGCCGAAGATTATCACCATAATTATTATGTAAATAACCGCAGCCAGCCTTATTGCTTAGCAGTTATTCAACCTAAAGTCTTGAAATTTGCAGAAAAGTTTAAGGATAAGATTAAACCGGAATTACTTTGATTTTATAAGGAACCTATATTATTTATTATCATAGTGGCCTTTAGCGGAGACAATGGTGACAGTAACTTTTTCTTCGAAAACTTTAATAGATAATTCTATCTTTACGATTAATTCTCCTGGACCAATATCCAGAATAATTATATTTTAGTAATTCAGGTTGACCATTACCGTCATATGGTGTTTCAGACAATTCAATGAATATTTGTTCAATTTTTCTTAGAGTTGCTGTATTACCTGCTTTATGCTGGGAAGCAAGTGCTTTTTAGCCTCTTTTGAAATCTCTATAAAATACTTTCCCATATATTGTCCACATCCTTAATACTGGTAACACGGCCAGCTTTGGTGTCTTCAATTCCTTTTTTTAGCGTTTTAATATTTTCTGGATCCAGAAACCATTTATCGCCACCTGGGCTAGGGTTTTCTGCATCTGAATAAGGAATACCTACAGCATCAAGAATTTTAAGAAGCATTTCACTTTTACTTTTTATTTCAATAGTAATCTTTTGCATACCAAAAACGTTTCCCTTTAACATAAATATAATTATAATCTTTTAAAACGAAGAAGTACACGCATTCTAGTCAGAAGCTATACATTATTTTCTTCGCTGACTAAAAAGCCATGGCAATAAATCTTTTTCCGTAAAGGCAGGATCCCAACTGTTATGATTTGCCTGAGGATAAAACGTATATCTTGGTTTAGCACCCAATCGCTGTAATTCTGTAATGATATCTTTTGAGAATTGAGGAGATACAATATCGTCCTGTTCACCATGAAAAATCCAGAGTTTCACTTTATTGGCATATTTTTTTACGTTTGCTACATTGTCCCCTCCGCAAATTGCAAATGCAGCAGCTACTTTATTTGACTTCCTTCGTAAGAACTCAAATGTTCCCATCCCTCCCATAGAAAGCCCTGCTACATAAATCCTATCTTTATCTACATAACTTTTCTTTTCTACCTGTTTAAAGTACCCGAGTAAAAGCGACATAGCTTCGGTTGGTTTTCCGCCTTTCCTAAAGAAAAAATGTCTTTTCCCTTTACTGTCTGTTTCAATTTTCACGTTGGCCCAATAACTATCTGATGGGCATTGGGGAAATACCACAATGGCAGGGAATTTTGTTCTATTCACACTGTCTAAAAAAAGCTTTGCTCCGTGGGTAAGCTGTTTTTGGTTATCGTTGCCAGACTCACCTCTGCCATGTAAAAATATGACTAATGGGTATTTTTTATTCTGATCGAACCCTTTTGGATATAAAACCCTTAAAGGCAGTGTATCATTTTTTAATACAAATAGTTCGCTTTGAAAAAGTCCTTTGTGCTGCGCCTGCGCTATAAAAGGGCTCAACACAAAAAAGAGGAAGAATACTTTGATAATTTTCATTATTAATTCAGTCTAAACTTAGCTTCCTTTACGCTGGAAGAGCTATTTCCTACAAATACTTTAAACTCTCCGGGTTCTGATACAAATTGCAATTCCGAATTATAAAATTTAAGCATGTCTTCGGTAATTTCGAATTTAACTTCTTTACTCTGACCAGACTTCAGGAACACTTTCTGGAAAGCCTTTAGCTCTTTCACAGGTCTCGTAACACTGCCCACCATATCGCTGATATAAAGCTGTACCACTTCTTCTCCATCAAATTTACCCCTATTACTAAGTGTAACCGACAGTTGTACTTTTTCTCCCGCTTTAAAATTGTCTTTATCTAGTCTGGGCTCTGAAAAATCGAATTTTGTGTAACTCAAACCATATCCGAAAGGATAAAGTGGTTCATTGGTAACATCTAAATAATTAGATCTAAATTTCTGGAACCATGGTCCTTCCAACGGTCTGCCAGTATTTTTATGGTTGTAATATAATGGTATCTGCCCTACATTCTGCGGGAATGTCATACTCAGCTTTCCTGAAGGATTAACATCTCCAAATAAAACATCTGCAATTGCATTTCCTGTTTGCGAACCTCCAAACCAAACATTCAATATAGCGGGAACATGTTGATTCTCCCATGTTAAATCTAATGGTCTTCCCGTAAATAATACCAAAACCACAGGTTTGCCTGTTTTAACCAGTTCTTCCAATAACTTTTGCTGATTTTGGGGAATTTTAATATCTGTACGGCTGGAACTTTCTCCGCTCATTTCGGAACTTTCGCCCAAAGCGGCAACAATTACATCCGATTTTTTCGCCAGATTAACCGCTTCTTTTAACATGACTTCGTTACTTCTATTATCACGCGGAATATCTCTTCCGAACATAGTTGCTCTCTTTTGATATTCCGCATCATCTAAAAGATTAGTTCCCATGGCATGAAGGATTTTAGCTCGGGATCCCAAAATATTTTCCAGTCCTTCTTTTACAGAGATCGCCTTGCTCAAATCAGTGGAAACACTCCAGGTTCCGGGCATATTCTCACGCGTGTTGGCTAAAGGTCCTACTAACGCAATAGTTCCTTGTTTTTTTAACGGTAAAACCTCATTATTTTTTAACAGAACAAAACTTTTTCCTGCTACTTCACGAGCGAATTTCAAGTTTTCAGAAGTATAAATCTGAGTTCTTGCCCTTTCTTCATCACAATATTTAAACGGGTCTTCAAAAAGTCCCAGCTTATATTTTGCTTCTAGTACTAAACGACATGCGCGGTCTATCTCTTGCATAGAGATTTTACCTTCCTGATAAGATTTTTTTAACGTCGTCAGGAAACCTTCGCCTACCATATCCATATCAACACCTGCTTGTAAAGCTTTAGCCGAAACTTCCTGTAAATTACCAAAACCATGATCAACCATCTCGTTAATACCTGTATAATCTGTAACAACAAAACCCTTAAAATTCCAGTCATTTCTCAGTAAATCGGTAACCAACCATTTGTTTGCCGTCGCTGGGATACCATCTATCTCATTAAATGATGTCATCACACTTCCCACTCCGGCATCAACCGCAGCTTTATAAGGCAACAAGTATTCATTATACATTCTCTGCCGGCTCATATCTACGGTATTATAATCTCTTCCAGCTTCAGACGCACCATATAAAGCAAAATGTTTTACGCAAGCCATAATGGTATTTGCTTTAGAAAGATCGTCTCCCTGATAACCTTTTACCATTGCTTTTGCAATTTCTGCTCCCAGGAATGGGTCTTCTCCGTTTCCTTCAGATACACGCCCCCATCTTGGATCTCTGGAAACGTCTACCATCGGAGAAAACGTCCAGTTTAGACCATCTGCACTGGCTTCCTCTGCTGCTATTCTGGCTGTTTTCTGAATCAAATTCATATCCCAGCTGCAAGACAGACCTAGTGGAATAGGAAACGTAGTTTTATAGCCGTGAATAACGTCCATTCCAAAAATCAATGGAATTTTTAGTCTGGCTTCCTTTACCGCCAATTCTTGCGCTTTACGAATTTTTTGAGGTGTGGATAAACTAAAGAACCCTCCTACTTCACCATTTTTTATCTTCTGTTCGATGTTAGAGTTTACCGTAGTTCCTGTTACAGCATCTCCTCCCGTCAATAAATTCAACTGGCCAATCTTTTCTTCAATCGTCATCTTAGACATCAGGCTGGAGATAAATCTATACATTTCTGAATTTACCTTGGTTGACGACGATTTATCCTGTTGTACTATTTTTGGCGTACAGGCTGCCAAAAACACAATACTCATTCCTGCTATTACACTTTTTCCCAAAAAACCCATAATCTTTTTATTATTCTTCTTCCTCGCTCTATTTTGTATACTGAAATCCTAATTTGTCCAATCCCGATTGAACATCGCTATCACTCATAAAAAGTTTCCATAAAAGTTGGCTGCGATAGTTCTCCAACATGACTACTATTGGTCCCTGGTCTATGCCCAAATACCTTTGTGGATACCAATCTGCTGTTTCGCTAAAAGCATCGTAGAAACCATATTCACCCCATAGCTTGTCTTTTTTATTTTCGTACCAATTTCTCATGGCTGCAATGGATTGTTGAGGCGTATAAACAATTGATGACAGGGCTGCTGTTGGTGCTATTACACCTAAATCTTTATGTGCATTTGGCGCATGTCCCGCGTAACCTTTTACAGAATAGCTTGCCGTTAAACCCCAACTATTCTCGCTATAACCTTTATAATTTAGCGGATTATCCACACACCACTGGTAATTGATTAATGCCTGGTTCGTATTTTCCGCACCATAATCTGCATAAGCATCCTTTAAGCCTTTTGGGTTTAAACCCAGATAAGAATAATGTGCCCAGAATAATGGTCCCCCTGTCGGGTCGCCTTGATGTCTTATGTGCAAAGGGATTCCTTTGTATTCAGCATTTGCTTTTATTTTTCCATTTTCTGCCCAACCCTCATGATAAACTACAGCATCTACACCATATGTAGGAGAAGCCGCTGCTAAAACATACATGATCAGGCACTCGTTGTATCCATGTATCGGAAAGTTCATTTCCCAACCATAATTGGGGCTCCAATGCCAATAAAGAACATTTTCACCTTTGGTATACCATTTAAAATCTATTCCTTTCCAAAGCTCATCTGCTAATTTTGATAAAGCCTGCTCCTGGACACTTCCATCTTTAAAATATTGCTTTACACAGATAAGGCCTTGTGCTACAAAAGCTGTTTCTACTAAATCACCACCATCATCTTTTTTAGAAAACGGTTTTGTTTTTCCGGTTTCGCCATGCATCCAATGTGGCCAGGCTCCGTGAAATCTATCTGCATACTTGAGAAAGTTCAATATCTTGTCCAATCTTTCCACTCCTTCCTGTCTGGAAACATAATTTCTGTCTATAGCACTGATAATAGCCATTATCCCAAAGCCAGTCGCTCCTGAGGTCACCACATTCTTATCGTCTTGCGGATATATTCCGTCCATATGAATCCGCTCTCTTGCCGCACCTGAAGTTGGTTCGGCCCCTTCCCAGAAATATCTGAAGGTTTGCCTCTGTACCACATCTATCAGTTCTTCGTCTGACAGTTTATTTGTACTATTACTCTTTGAAGAGCTACAGGAAACCAACATTATTGATCCCACTAATAAATACCAAAAAAACTTATTCATCATCACTATAAATTTGAACTTTGAAATCCTAATTTTATTAAACCTTCTTTTGCTTCGTCACTACTCATAAAAAGATTCCAGATTAAACCCGATCTGTAATTTTCAATCATGATGATTATAGGCCCTTGATCTATCGCAAGAAAGGACGATGCAAACCATTTTTCCTGTATTGAAAAAGAATCAACAAAACCGTATTCTTTAAATAACTTATCTCCTAACTTGTAATAAAAAAAACGCAAAGCTTTCATAGACTCCTCGGGTACATAAGGCAAAGAAGCAATTGCTGCTGTTGGAGCTATAAAACCTCTATCGTTCGTTGGCGAGCTTGCGGTATACCCATTTTTAATATCACTGGCAGTAAGTCCCCAACATTCCTCACTGTAACCTGCAAATTTGTTCGGATTTTCTTTGCAATGATTGTAATTGATTAAAGCATGTGCTCGTGTTTGTTGTTCATAGTTAGCATAGGCATCAGATAAACCTTTTGGATTAATTCCCAAAAACGAATAATGATCCAGAAACATAGGCCCGCCTTTTTCCGGACCTAGGGGTAGCTGAACGCCATAATATGTTCTTCCGTTCCTAAAATTAGTTCCGGAAGCCCAACCATTATCATACACTGCCTTGGGGATACCATAAGTTTTAGAACCTGCCGCCAGAATATAAGTAATTAAACATTCATTATAGCCTTTAACCGGTAGATTCATCTGCCAATTAAAATTCGGACTCCAATGCCAATACAATACATTACCACCGTCTTTTCTAAAGAAATTCCAGTCAACATTATTGTAAAGTTCAGAAATATCGTTTCTTAATTGAGTTTCTTCGGCTACCGATGCTTTAAAATATTGTTTAGCAACGATTAAGCCCTGCATTAATAGAGAAGTTTCTACCAAATCTGCCCCATCATCTTTTTCACTAAACTTAAGTGCCGCTCCTGTAGTTCCGTCCAACCAATGCGAAAAAGCTCCATGAAATTTTTGTGCATCGTTTTTAAGGAATGATACTATTTTTCTGATCCTGGAAAAACCATCCTGCTTAGTAATAAAACCTCTTTCTATCCCTACTATAATCGACATTATCCCGAAACCACTTCCGCCGCTGGTAACCAGATTACCAGATGTATTGCGCTCTCTTGCTAATCCGCTTACCGGGTGTCCGAAATCCCAAAAATATTTAAATGTCTGTTTTTGTACTAAGGTGAGTAATTCCTCATCCGTAATTCGCGGAAATTTATCTGTATTATCTAAGCCTGTATTAAGTATTATAGTTAAAGGATTTACAATTTTACCTTCACTTTTTGTGGGCAGATTACCAGAAATACTCAAAGTGTAAGTAGTAAATGACTTTAAGTCGTTTAACAGTACTAATTGTATAGTTTTCCACTCTGCTTGTACATCTAACTGAATTCCGCTTACCTCGGTATCTCCTTCTTTTAAATGGATATATTGCTCTAAATTGTCTGCTTTAACAGCTTCTGTAAAATTAAATACGATAGCTGGTCGCATTCCTACAGCATATTCTAAAGTACAGTTATATTGCCCATCTATTGTAAAAGAAACTGAACTGTCTTTTATCTGAGGAGCCTCCTTTTTTGAACAGGAAAAAGCAGTAAATATTAAAAAAAGGAAAAAGTATTTCATAAACAGCAGTCGGATATTATTTAAAGACAGGTGCACTATTCTTGCTGGCACCCGTCTTCAATATATTTTATTTCTTTTGCAGTCCTAAATTGTAAATCGCTTTAATATGGGCATCAGTTAATGCAATATTCCATATTTTCAGTTCATCTATTCTGCCAGTCATTGGGGCAAAACTTGCATCAGTATTTACTGATTTACCTGGAATAACGTTATAATTACCTCCTATGATAACTTCATTAGGCTCATGAGACTTAAAAGTAGCGGCTCCAACGCCTCTACTAGGAAAAGCCCCAACTTTTACCCCGTCAGCCCAGATGTTAAAAATACCTGTGGTGGTTTCGTAAGTAAGTAATAAATGAGTCCATTTATCAGCACCTATTTTTGGTGTCAGATAAGGAACATAATTTGGATCTCCCGGATTGTCTCTTTTGGTATTTACATTATCCTGGGTCCCTGTCCCAGCGAGATTTGTAAACGTAGGCTGAATTTTTAATTCGTTGGTATTACTTGCAGGAAAAGCATTAGTGTTCAAAATAAAATT
>NZ_JBEBVH010000074.1:0-15998 GCF_040392825.1 Pseudopedobacter sp. | reverse complement strand
ATTTTAATTCCGGCTTTTTTATTTTATGTATCCCAGAAATAGAGGATTTTTTGGTCAGATTAGATAAAACGTACTTCCTGTCCTTTCCTCTGTTAACACTTTTGTGTCAACCTATTTTGGACAGGACATTATTAAAAACAAAAAGGCAGGTTAGAAATTAACCCGCCTTTTTTTATTTAAAAGAATTATATCTAGTATCTATAATGCTCTGGTTTAAACGGTCCTTCCACAGCAACACCTATATAAGCTGCCTGATGCGGATCTAAAACATCCAACTCAACACCAATTTTTTCCAGGTGTAAGCGAGCTACTTTCTCATCCAGATGTTTAGGCAAAGTATAAACTTTGTTTTCGTAAGCTGCAGTATTCGTCCACAATTCTAATTGAGCTAAAGTTTGATTGGTGAAGGAATTACTCATTACAAAACTTGGATGTCCGGTTGCACACCCCAGATTCACCAGCCTACCTTCAGCCAATAAAATGATATCTTTACCGTCGATTGTATATTTATCTACCTGAGGTTTGATCTCAACTTTAGTATTTCCGTAGTTTTTATTTAACCATGCTACATCGATCTCATTATCAAAGTGACCTATGTTACAAACGATAGCTTTATCTTTCATTGCTTTGAAATGCTCCGCTCTAACGATATCACAGTTACCGGTGGTTGTTACCACGATATCAGCTTCTTTTACCGCATTAGCAAACTTTTTCACTTCATAGCCTTCCATAGCAGCCTGCAAAGCACAGATAGGATCTATTTCTGTAACAATGACACGTACACCTGCACTTTTCAATGATTCCGCCGAACCTTTACCTACATCTCCATAACCTGCTACTACAGCAACTTTACCAGCCAGCATAATATCAGTTGCTCTTCTGATAGCATCTACTAAAGATTCGCGACAGCCATATTTGTTGTCAAATTTAGATTTGGTTACAGAATCGTTTACATTAATCGCTGGTAAATGCAAGGTTCCGTTTTTCATTCTTTCATACAAACGGTGCACTCCGGTTGTAGTTTCTTCTGAAAGACCTTTAATTCCGGCAATTAGTTCCGGGTACTGATCAAAAACCATATTGGTTAAGTCTCCACCATCATCCAAAATCATGTTTAATGGCTGACGGTCTTCTCCAAAGTACAGGGTTTGTTCAATACACCAGTTAAACTCCTCCTCATTCATGCCTTTCCACGCATAAACAGAAATACCCGCAGCAGCAATCGCTGCAGCTGCATGATCCTGAGTTGAAAAGATGTTACAAGAAGACCAGGTAACTTCTGCCCCTAACTCTACTAAAGTTTCTATAAGAACAGCTGTTTGAATTGTCATATGTAAGCAACCAGCTATTCTGGCTCCTTTCAAAGGTTTCGCAGCACCGAATTCCTTTCTTAATGACATTAAACCGGGCATTTCTGCCTCTGCCAATTCTATTTCTTTTCTGCCCCACTCTGCAAGTGAGATGTCCTTAACTTTGTAAGGCACATAAGTTGTCTCTACTGATGACATATTTTATTTATTTTTTTTCAAAGTTACCAAATAGCCTTATGAATACCAATGTATTAGGCTAATATCAAGAGTTCGGCTCCCATTATGACATTTGATTGATACGTCCTTTTGGCCCATAATTATAAAATTCCGTAGTTTTGCTATTATTTAATTACTAGCAAATCAAACAATTACTAAAATGTATCCAGAATATTTAGTGGCTCCTATGAGAGCAGATTTAACAAATGCGGGTTTTGAAGAATTAAAAACGGCAGAAGAAGTAAAGAATGCCATAGAAGCCGAAGGAACTACGTTCGTTGTAGTTAATTCTGTTTGTGGCTGTGCAGCTGCAAACGCGAGACCTGCCGCGAAAATTGCAGCAGAGAACACAAAAAAACCAAGTAAATTGGTTACTGTTTTCGCAGGGATGGAAAAAGATGCGGTTGATGCAGCAAGAGAATATATGCTTCCTTATCCTCCATCTTCACCAGCTATGGCTTTATTTAAAGATGGAAAATTAGTCCATATGATTGAAAGACACCAAATAGAGGGTAGAGGCGCACAGATGATTGCTGATAATCTAATTGGAGCATTTGAACAATATTGTTAATATTTTTAAGGCTTAAAGCAGAAAACTGCTTTAAGCCTTATATCTTAAGCGTTCAACTTTTCCCAGTGTAAAATAGAACGTGGTTCCTTTTTGCTGTTCACTTTCCACACGAATTGTACCTCCGTTCAGCTCTACAAATTCTTTACACAACAACAAGCCTAATCCGGTTCCTTTTTCTTGTTTTGTTCCGTATGTACTTTTCCCTAATCCTGTGAACATTTCCGAAATTCTATCTTTAGAAATTCCAACGCCATTATCCCTTACATAAAATTCATAAATTCCATTATTAATATAACCAATTACTATTTCACCATGATCTGGTGTAAATTTTATAGCATTAGAAATCAGATTTCTTGTAATAAATAGAAAATGGTTTTCATCTGCTGTCAGCATTAAATCTTCGGGAATCAGATTTTTAACCGAAATGCCTTTATTTCTTATACTTTCTCCTAAAAATTCGATATTTCTGTTTACAAAGATCGAACTATTAAAATTTGTAACGTTAAGCTGATTTCCAGCTTTTATTTGTGTATAGCCCCACATTAAAAGATTATCAAGCGTCTCTATAGAGCTATAAGATTGGTTAATCACTTTATCTACCCATAATTGTACTTCGTCTTCATCTAACTGATTCTCTTTGATTAAATGTAAAAAACTCAATGTACCTGAATACGCATTCCTTAAATCATGCCCAATAATAGAAAAAAGTTTGTCTTTCACCTTATTGCTTTCGGCAAGCTGCTTTTTTGTCTCCACATTTTGCTTATTCAACTGTCTGATCTTATAATAAGACCATGCAAACACCACCATAAAACCAAAAACAATAACCAGAAAAAGAATACTCAGGTCTCGTTGTCTTGTTCTGGTATTTTTAATTTCATTTGCTACTTTTAGTTGTTCTTCTGCCTTCTGAAGTCTGTATGTACTTTCCAGCTCTTTAATTTCTTTTTCATTTTTACGCTTATTATAAAGATTATACTTCTCGTAGTACTCAACGGTATATTTTAATCCATTTTTATAGTCTTTTTGCTTCGTATAATTTTTGGCAATCAATTCCAGTTGTTCCATTTCCGCATCAGCTATTTTTAACAGCCTGCTTTTTTTAAGAGCTAAAAAGGCATTTTCATTACTTTTTCCATAGTCTCCAAAATCGTGATAGATAGCAGCCATATTTTGAATACTTTTTAACTCAATACCCGGCACATTATATTTTAAAGATTCTTCTAAAGATTTCTTGAAATAAGACATGGCCTGATGATAGTCCTTTTTATTTTTATACACCATACCTATATTCAATAAAGCTGATGGTTTATGAAAATCATCTATCTCTGGATTATCAATAGCTATCTGATATATTTTATTAAACATAGCCAGAGATTCATTTAAACGTTTCATTTCCGCATAAGCAATTGCCTTATTATTGATTATTCCTATTTCCAGATCTGCCATTTTTATGGTAGCATTATTTATAGAATCTGCAACATTTGCGTAAACAATGGCTTGTTCAAATTTTTTCAACTCTACAGAAATGGCACTAAGTTTTAAATATGACGCAATAATCCCGCGCTTATCATCTAATTTTTCATTTGCTCTTAAGGCATCCAATGCAAATTTTGTGGATTTAACAAACTCCCCTTTTCTCCCATATATTACTGTAATTAAATTATAACCCCTCGCCAGATGTTTTAACCAACCCTGTTTTTTTGCGATTTCGATACCTTTTCGACAATAGTTCTCCGCATCTGCCAATCCCCCATGAAAAAGCAGAATGTTGGCCATATTAAGATTAATAATACATTCTCCCTTTGGATATTTTCTATCTTTAAAATATTGCAGAGCTTGAGTTGCATAGAATTTCACCGAATCGGTAGCTGTAGCCTCAAAGCTTTTCATCAATCCGGTATAAGCTTCGACAACTGTAGAATCATCTTTAGACTCTTTGATGATTTTCTTAAAATCCTGTCCTTTAGCTAAATCTGTTAATAAAAAAAGGTAAAATAAGGAAAGGAAACAGTTTTTCATTTATACAATAATAGCAAAAAGTATCCGTTTCAGCCAAATCAACATCTACACTAAAAAATTCAAAAGATATTCGTTATTTTAATATTTTAGCTATCGATGAGGAAATATATTCTGACAAGTTTATTAGCAGCCCTATACAGCATTTGTTTATTCGCTCAGAACACAAACAGCTATGATTACAGAGCTTCAAGAGAGAAAATTAATATTCTTGTACACACCAAACTGGATGTACGTTTTGATTATTCAAAAAGGCAACTTTTAGGAAAGGCATGGATTACTTTACAACCTCATTTTTATCCGACAGACTCATTAACCCTTGATGCCAAAGGCATGGATATTAAACAGGTTGCACTTGTATACGGAAGTGATGTAAAACCTCTTAAATATACTTATGATAGCCTCTCGCTAAAAATAAACTTAGATAAGAAATACAATGCTTCTGAACGCTACGAGATTTTTGTAGATTACATTTCAAAACCCGACGAACTAAAAGCTAACGGAAGTAAGGCTATAACGAGTGCAAAAGGTTTATACTTTATAAATCCGGATAGTACTATATCGCAAAAACCTGTTCAAATCTGGACACAGGGAGAAACCGAAGCCTCTTCTGTTTGGTTTCCTACAATTGATAGCCCAAATCAAAAAACCACACAGGAAATTGCAATAACAGTTCCATCTAAATATAAGACTTTATCTAACGGGATACTGACAAACCAAAAATTGAATGCTGATGGCAGTAGAACAGATTTTTGGAAAATGTCTTTACCGCATGCTCCTTATCTGTTTATGATGGCCGTAGGAGATTTCAGAATTACAGAAGATAAATGGAAAAATATCCCTTTGCAATATTATCTCGAACCTAAATATGCGCCACATGCAAAAGCCATTTTTGGCGATACGCCACATATGATGGATTTCTTTTCTAAAAAATTAGGAATAGATTACCCCTGGGAAAAGTATGCGCAGATTGTCGTTAGAGATTATGTAAGCGGTGCCATGGAAAACACTACGGCTACTCTGCATGGCGATTTTGTACAACAAACGACCAAAGAGATTGAAGATGATTTTATGGGTGAAGATGTAATAGCCCATGAGCTTTTTCATCATTGGTTTGGAAATTATGTTACAGCAGAAAGCTGGAGTAATTTAGCCATCAATGAATCTTTTGCAAACTATAGCGAGATGCTATGGAAAGAGCATAAATATGGACGGGATGAAGCGGATGCAAAAAATTATGAGGACATGCTGTCTTATCTGGGTGATAACGGCGCCGGAAATAAGGAACTGATCCGATTTCATTACCACAATAAAGAAGACATGTTTGATGTGGTTTCTTATCAAAAAGGTGGTAGAATATTGAATATGCTTCGTAACTATATAGGTGAAGATGCTTTTTTTAAATCCCTCAATCTATTTCTCCGTCAAAATGCTTTTAGAACAGGTGAAGTTCATCAGTTTCGTTTAGCGGTTGAAGAAGTAACAGGAAAGGATATGAATTGGTTTTTCAATCAATGGTTTCTTGGAAACGGTCATCCTGAACTGGATATAAAATACCAATGGGATGAAGCATTAAAGACACAGTATATTTTTATCAAACAGCAGCAAACCGGTCAGGTTTTTAGATTGCCAATAAAAATAGACATCTACAGTAACAATGGGAGCGAGCGCTATTCATATACCCTAACCAAGCAAATTGATACAATAGTATTTAAACTGAACAAGAAACCCAATCTTGTAAATGTAGACGCAGATAAAATTTTGCTTGCCAAAAAGACTGATCATAAATCAATGGTAGAGTTTGCTTTTCAACAGAAAAAAGCCCCACTATATTTAGACCGATTAGAGGCTTTGGAAGCAGCTGTAGCCAATCTTACCGATAAAAACTCTAACCAGATTATCCAAAATGCTCTGCAGGATACCGCTTACAAAATCCGGATTAGAGCTATAGAAGCATTAAACCTTCAGAACGCTTCTCACCGTTCGTTTGGTATACCTATTTTAAAGAAAATGGCAGGAAGTGATCCAAAAAATATTGTAAGAGCCGCTGCAATAGATGCTTTGGCACAAACGAAAGATAAAAGTTTCAATAGCCTATTTATATCTTCATTATATGCGAACTCTTATGCCATCCAATCTGCAGCGCTTTCTGCACTTACACTACAGAATTTCAATATGGCTCTAATTAAAGCCAGAGAACTGGAAAAAGACGCCGAAGGTTCATTGGCATCAACTATTGTATCTATTTATGCTAATAATGGCGATTTAAAAGACTTTAACTATATCTCACGCTCTTTTAGAGACGCTCCTTTACAAGACAAGATAGTAATGGCACAGAATTATGTTTTAATGTTAGGAAGGCAAACCGACACTAAGGCTGTGAAAGACAGTATTGATGAGCTTTATAAGATGGGAATTCAAAATAAAAATTATGGAATTGATAAATATATTGTGGGACTTTTAGACACTTTGGTTGTCTTCAAAAAAGAAGAACAACAAAAAGCATCCTTTGGGTTAAAAACTCAACTTCAGGAACAAGTAAACTATGCGGAGAAAAAAATTTCGGAATTATTGAAATAGCATTTAATATCTTCAGACACTTCCTTTTTTGTTCCTGATCATCTGCTCAAGCTGATCCCACATTTCTTCCGGAATCATTTCCAGGCCATTTAACTGCCCCGCTCCCTGCAGCCATTCACCACCATCGATAGTGATAATTTCGCCGTTTATGTATCCCGAATAATCAGATAAAAGGTAAGCTGCTAAATCGGCCAGCTCCTGATGTTTTCCCACCCTCTTTAAAGGTACTCTATTTTTGAAATCAAATTTCTGAGCCAGATCTCCCGGAAGAAGTCTATCCCAGGCACCTTTAGTCGGAAAAGGTCCGGGAGCTATCGCATTGGTTCTGATTTGATATTTACCCCACTCCACAGCCAAAGATCTTGTCATAGCTAAAACTCCTCCTTTGGCACATGCCGATGGAACTACATATCCGGAACCTGTAAAAGCGTATGTAGTAACAATATTAAGGACAGAGGCCGCCTGTTTTTCTTTTATCCAATGCTTCCCAAAAGCCAGAGTACAATTTGCTGTTCCCTTTAATACAATATCTATAACTGTACTAAAAGCATTCGCTGAAAGTCTCTCGGTAGGTGAAATAAAATTGCCTGCGGCATTATTTAAAAGCCCATCTATTCTGCCGAACTTATCTAAACCAGCTTGTAACATCAATTCAACCTGCTCATAATCTCTTACATCGCATGCGACTGGTAAAACCAGAGAACCTGTAGATTGCTCCAATTCCCTCGCTGTATTTTCCAGCACATCGTATTTCCTAGATGTAATAACCACATTTGCACCAAGCTCCAGCAGACAAGTACTCATTGCCTTTCCTAAGCCCGTACCTCCACCAGTAACTACATAGGTTTTACCCTTTAACGCATTGTCTCTTAACATGGGTTGATGATCTTCCATACCGAAATTTGTATTTTAAGATAACAGTATAAGAAATAGTTTGTTTACTTCTTAGCTTGCAGGTTATCAATAATTGTTTTAACAATTAACCTTGTCCGCGGCGACCACCATTGCTGCAATACTTTATCTAACGTTGCGGATTGGTCCTCGGAAGTTTTTTCAATCAATTGCCGTCTCATATTTAACTTACTTTGCTGCCAGGTGGTATAGTCATATTGTAAAAAAGCCTGGATTTTCTTTTCAGCATGTGTCATTAAAGACGAAATATCTGCCGATGCATCAATCAGTCCTATTGCTTTGGCTTCTTCAACAGTTAATAACTTACCCTCTAAGATATTTTGGTAGGCTTTTCCTTTTCCGATCCAAAAAGCATACAGTTCAAAAATGCTATCTGGCACAATAATGCCTACAGGAACCTCATTTAAACCAATAATATAATTACCCTCCGCCATTACCCGATAATCGCAACATAAAGATAAAACACATCCTCCTGCAGGACTATGACCACTAATAGCGGCAATCATTGGTTTTTTAAAGCTGACCAAAATTTTCACAAGATCCAGAAACTCAAGCCAAAATGTTCTAATTTCTGTTTCATTATAATCGTAAAGTTCTATAAGATCTAATCCTGCTGTAAAAAACCCATTTTTCCCTGTCAAAATCACCCCACCAATATTATTGTCTTGCTCTATATTTTCGATAAGCGCTTTTAACTCATTTACAAGTTCGCTGTTCATGGCATTAGAAGAACCTCTATCTAAAGCTATAATAGCTACTTTTTCTCTTATAGTTACTTTTAATGTCTTCATTATCAGTTCACATTATAATGTATGACCTTACGTCCGATATGACCTTTTAAATCTGTTCCTTCTATTACTACCCTGTACTTCCCTTTGCCGTCAGTATTAAAGAACGAGAAGCGAGCATTTCCTGTAGAATCTGTAATCACTTTCGGATTCCAGTATACTGTACTCCTATAATCATTCATTGGCGTAGCCTGCTCAGGCTTTTCATAATCTGGTGAGTAAAAATTTTTAGCAACGAACAGTCCCAAAGGCATATAAGAGATAATACCCGGAGAATAGGTATTTGAAAAACCTCCTCCTCCACCACGTTTTGTATTAATGATAATAACACCGCTGCTTCCTCTTGAACCATAAATAGCCGTGTAACTTATGCTCTTCAAAATCTCAACACTCTCCACATCATTCGGATTGATAGAGTTTAACATATCCGGCTCTACATACATACCATCCAAAATAATTTGAACAGGTTCGCCATTGGCCATATTTCTCATGAAAAAAGCTTCTCCATCTTGAAAAATAAGTCCGGGAACCTTCCCCTGCAAAGCGAATTCCATGGTTGGTGCATTCTCCAAATCCTGACCTGTTAGTACTTTATCTGCACTTCCTGCTCCGTTTAAGTTAGATGAATTATCCATTTCCTTCTTTTTCTCTATAACCGTTACTTCATCCAGCATAATTGTCCTGCTTGTAAGACCATACTTCAGCAACTCTTCATATTGTGTTTTGCTATTTTTTAAATAAGCCAGCATGGATGAACTTATATTAACAGACAAATCATTCTGTTGAGGCTTAGGGACTACCTGATCTTTGGCACTGTCATCCATCTCTATCTCAACAAATTTCTTACCTTTTTCCGATCTGGCCTGAATCACAAATTTTGTGCTGTCTGGAAAAACCAAACTATCTATAACAAATTCTCCGTTTTCATTAGCGGTTGCCTGTAATATCGAAGAGGTTTTAGCCCCAAAAGCAATTATAGATGCATTTGGAACTACCTTTTTATTATTCTTTACTCTTCCTCTTAACGCCAGTGAATGTTCGGGCTGGTAGTTTATGGCTGGCAGGGTTTGATTTAAAATATCTGTCCATTTGAATCTCCTCCAACCCTGAGTAAGCAACAAGTTATCTAACTGTTCCAATTTTGCAATATTCTGATTAATAAAATAGTAATTAGGATTTTCAATATTCCCTCTTAAATCAGAATTTAAAAGAATTTCAGAAAGCATGGTATGTTCCTCCTCTTCTGTAACAGGAACTTTAGTTTCATCGATCACTGCTACAGAAAACGAACCAACAACATTTCGTTTCTGCGGGTTGTTAGCATTAAATGTAATATTTACTTTTTCTCTTGGTTTATAGTTATTCTTTAAGCCCGACAGATTCATTTGTAGGTACTCGTCTTTATTGACAAAAAACAATCTCTCTGCTATAGGTTGGAAAATATCATTGAATAAGGTGATTTGTGAAATACCTAAAGGGAATTCTTTTAAGGAAAATTTCACAATAAAACCTCCCTGATCTGAAATTTTGGTTGTGGCAGAATAAACCAGGTTACCTCCAGACTGGGCTATTAAATTCATGGATTTTCCGATACTCTTATCAACAAAACTTTTGTTCCCCATCACACGAATCACTATACTATCTGCATTTTCCTTCTGCAGAAGACTTAAGACAACTCCTTCCTGTTTCGCTTCGGGTAAAGGATACTTACGTTCTGTACCATCAGCAAATTTCAAAACTCCAAAATACTTCTTACCACTTTCCGGTATTAGAGAAAAGGCTCCCATTCCCTTATACTTCGGATTAAGTAAAGCTACGGGCTTGCCTGACTCGTCTTCAACATGCCCTTTAATATCTGCACCTAAGCCATCCGATTTCAGTATCTTAAATCCTACTCTTGATCTTAGATCTGTTACTAAATCTCCTCCTTCGGGGAAGAATTGTAAGCTATATTCATTAGAAGTATGTGTAACCGGTATAAATTTCTCGACTAAGGCCCTTTCAGAAATCTTTACTGATGTAGTTATGAGCCCGGTTTTTTGTACAGCCGCTGGTTGCGTAAATTTCAATTGTAAATTACCTTGTTCGTCTGTTACACCTTTACCTTTGGAAATTTCTTTCCCCTCCAGCTCTATTTTATATACGACCTCTTTGTTGGCATAAGGATTACCTTCTATATTTTTATAATTGATATTTGCGATTACCTGTTCCTGGCTACCAGATGGAGCAAAAGTATAATGTGTTTCCACAATCATTTGGTTTGTCCTTATGTTTCCAATTTTAAAAATATGGTCGTAATAGAAATCGGGATCAAAATTTCGCATCCAATTAGTATATGCCCTTATCCTGTAGTTTCCCTCTTTCAAGGTATCGGGTAAACTAAAGTTTCCCCATCCGGTGCCTATCGCAAGAGGTATCCGTATTCTTTTTTTTAGTTGATTTTTCTGGTCTAACAATTCTACATAAAGCAAATTACTCTGAGGACTAAAATTGAGATCTTTTGCGTTAAGAACATATGCCTTAAACCAAATTTCATCGCCACTCGCATAATAAGGTTTGTCGGTATGCAAGTACACTTTTTCTTGTATATATTTTTCGTTGTACTTACCAAAAGATTCTATAATTCCCTGTAAGGAACTTATACTTGCTACAAATCCCAGGGAGAGAAACGCCAAACAGCAAAAAGCTGCATATCTAAGGTTTTTCATGGCTTATAATTACTTCTAAATTATGGTTGATTTCATTAAAAAAACCTCCTTTAAAAAGAGGTTTTTGTTCTATTAAAATTGGTTTTTCCACATCATACTTTCTACAGGCCTTGTAGTTTTATTATTATATTTTGCATTTATTTTTGTTGCATACATTGTTTCTATTTCTCCTTCAACAACAAAATAAATGAGCTGACCAATAGGCATTCCTGTATATATACGTACCGGCTGCGCTACCGATATTTCTAGTGTCCATGTATTACAAAATCCTACATCTCCTTTTCCTGCTGTCGCATGAATGTCTATGCCCAATCTGCCTGTACTGGATTTTCCTTCCAAAAATGGAACATGTTTATGGGTTTCTGTATATTCTAAGGTTACGCCTAAATATAAAGTATTGGGCTGTAATACAAATCCATCTTTAGGTATCTCAAAATGTTCTATTTCATTATGCTTTTTTGCATCAAGCACACGATCTTTATATACAGCCAGATATTTCCCTAAATGTACATCGTAAGAATTGGTACCTAAACACTCGCGTTTAAATGGTTCTATTATAATGGAGCCGGCTTCTATCTCTTCTAAAATCCTCTTATCGGAAAGAATCATCTTATGTCTTAATTTATTCTCTAAAATATGATTTATTTAAAATAGTTTTGTAAATAATTAATTTTAGAAAATGCCCCTTATTCATCTGGAAGAAGTCTCGCCACAAACCTTTATAGGTTTATGGAAAATAGAGGAAAATCCTGAAGAACTGGAAAAACAGCTTCAGTTAAAAGAACATGAGTTGTCAGTTTTAAGATCCTTACAAGGACAAAAACGTAACCTGCATTGGCTGGCTACCCGGGTGTTATTACGAAAGATGTTATCTACCAAAGAATATATAGATTGTAAACCGGATGAAAATGGCAAACCAATTCTTGTTAACCTACCTTATAAAATATCGTTAAGCCATTCCTATGACTATGCTGCTGTAATGATTTCTCTAACCAAAGAAGTAGGAATTGACATTGAGATTATCAAAGAAAAAATAGATCGGGTTAAACATAAATTTTTAAATAGCGAAGAGTTGATTTTTATTGAGAAAAAACATCAGTTGGAACATTTATATGCTTGTTGGTGTGCAAAAGAGGCACTATATAAATTAAACGGAAAAAAAGAGATCTCTTTTAAAGACAATATTCATTTGCAACCTTTTGTTTATCAAAGCAATGGCATTATACAATCTACCATTAGCAAGGATGAGCATACACAAAGATTCCGCGTAAATTATCGTAAATTTGGGAATTATATGCTGGGCTATGTTAGCGAGGGTGAACATTTAGATAATTAGATTATGCAACAGAATAAAGCTGTTTTATTTGAAGATTGGGGTTTAACAGATTATGAAGTAGCCTGGTCCAGGCAAGAAGATATTTTTTCTAAAACTGTTGCCGTAAAAACAGAAAACAGAAATGATCCGGAAAATGTGAAGGAAACGTCTAACTTCTTAATTTTTACCGAGCACCCGCATGTTTACACTTTAGGAAAAAGTGGAAAGCAGGAAAACCTGCTTCTTGATGAAAATGGACTAAAAGAGAAACACGCAACATATCACAAAATTAACCGTGGTGGTGATATTACCTATCATGGTCCGGGGCAAATTGTTGGTTACCCTATACTGGATTTAGATAATTTCTTTACAGATATTCATCTCTACCTTAGAACCCTTGAAGAAGCTATTATCTTAACATTAAGAGATTACGGGATAGAGTCTGGCAGGTATGAAGGTTATACAGGTGTCTGGCTGGACGCTGATAACGATAAAGCCAGAAAGATTTGTGCCATGGGAGTGCGATGCAGTCGCTGGGTGACTATGCATGGTTTTGCTTTTAATGTAAATACCGATTTATCGTATTTCGGAAATATCGTTCCTTGTGGAATTGATGATAAAGATGTAACCTCTATGAAACGGGAACTAGGTAAAGATGTCGACATTGAAGAGGTGAAAGAAAAGTTGAAAGGACATATAGCTCACCTTTTCAAAATGCGGGTAATCCCCTCCAGGTAATTATTTAACTTTTCTCTAAAGAAAAAAAGCTAAGAAATTAGTTTCTTAATTTCATTTATTTTTTACATAAATCTTGATTTATAGTCATTTAAATACGACATTTAGATACCTATATAAGAAAAACTATGATCAAGAATTTAATACCTTTTCTGTTTTTCATTTTTGCTCTCAGTTCATTTGGTCAGAACCTAAAGTCTGGTTTTGACAAAGATGAATATGTCGAACTGTTAAAATTAACATCCAGGAATAGCCTTCCTCCAGATTCGGCCAAGAAAATACCGTTTCCTAACAATTTTAAATTAGAATACCGATCTCCAGTTGTTGGACTGGATAATGTATGGGAGTTATGGTCCAATGGAAAGGGAACTGCAGTAATTAGTGTTAGAGGATCTACAAAAAACACCGAGAGCTGGCTTGCAAATTTCTATGCCGCTATGGTCCCTGCTAAAGGAATATTAAAACTTTCTAAAGATGATCTTTTTGATTATGAGCTGGCGCAAAACCCAAAGGCTGCTGTACACGTTGGCTGGTTGCTGTCCACTGCATATCTTTCTAAAACTATACTCCCAAAAATAGATTCCTGCTATAGAAGAGGAATTAAAAATTTTTTGGTTACCGGACATAGTCAGGGCGGAGGAATCTCTTACTTATTAACAGCCTATTTATATAATCTGCAAAGGAAAAGCCTATTACCGGCAGACATCAGGCTAAAAACTTATTGCAGCGCGGCACCTAAACCAGGAAACCTTTTTTTCGCTTACGATTATGAAAAGTTAACCCAAAACGGCTGGGCATACAATGTAGTAAATGCTAATGATTGGGTTCCCGAAATGGTTTTGTCTGTACAAACAGTGGAAGATTTTAATACAGTAAATCCTTTCATATTTTTTAAATCAACTATCAAAAAACAAAAATTCCCAAAAAACCTGGTCTTAAGATACTTTTATAATAAGATGGATAAACCGTCCAGAAAAGCACAACGATATTATCAAAAATACCTAGGTAACAAACTTTCAGATTATGTTAGGAAATACCTACCGGAATTTGACCCCCCGGTATATTTTAAAACCAGTAATTATGTACGCACTGGAAATACTATCGTTTTAGACGGAGAAGAGGAATATTTTAAGCAATATCCAAATTCAAAAGAAAAAATAATGATTCACCACCAACCAGAAGCCTACTTATATTTAGCAGAACATGCATATAATTAGAAATCCAATTCTAAAATTCGCTCGTCTTTTAACATAGCCTCCACAAATAAGTTATGACTTTGTGGGCTTCCTACTGCTGTCCAGGTACCAGATATATTGCCATTTGCCAATTGCTGACTCCCCCTTTTTATTTTAAGCTTATACTTTTTCAACGATTCTTCATATTTATCTAACCCTTCGCCATCATATCTCTTCACTATTCTGTATATACGCATAGTATATCGTCTATCAAAAAAGTCTTCCACTACCGGGAATACCAACAGTGAAAATAACACTACCACGGTAACACCTATCGCTTGTTCTATAAAACCTGCTCCAACAGCCATTCCAATCGCTGAAACAATCCAGATTACACAAGCAGTTGTAAGGCCTGATACTCTGTTCTCATCCTTAAAGATTACCCCTGCACCAAGAAAACCAATACCCGTAACAATATTTGCAGCAATTCTGTCGTGACTATTTACACCAATTTTTATAGAAAGAATAGTAATCAGAGTAGACCCCAAACCAATCATGATCATCGTTTTTAGTCCTGCCTGTTTATTTCTAAATTCGCGTTCAGCTCCTATTACACCACATAACAAAGTTGCCCATAGAAACTTGTTAACCTCAGATTGAGTCAAAAAATACGTTTTGTCTATAAATTGCTCAAAGTCCATAATTACCTATACAACTAAAGATTCCTTGTGTTTGAATATAACATAAAAAAAGCCAGATATAAATTATATCTGGCTCTAATTTATTGTGAATATGAGCGAACTACATCATTCCGCCCATGCCACCACCCATTGGAGGCATTGCAGGAGCCGCACCACCTTCTTCTGCTTCGTCTGCCAATACACATTCTGTTGTTAATAACATCGATGCAATGGAAGCCGCATTTTCTAAAGCTACACGTGAAACTTTAGTTGGATCTATAACACCTGCAGCAATCATGTTTTCATAAACATCTCTGCGGGCATTATAACCATAGTCTGCAGAACCTTGTTTCACATTATGAACAACGATAGATCCTTCGATACCTGCATTAGCACAGATTTGACGTAAAGGCTCTTCAATTGCTCTTTTAATGATATTAATACCTGTAGTTTCATCTTCGTTCTCTCCTTTCAGATCTTCTAAAGAAGAAACCGCTCTAATGAAAGCAACACCACCACCAGCAACGATACCTTCTTCTACAGCAGCTCTGGTTGCATGTAAAGCATCATCCACACGGTCTTTTTTCTCTTTCATTTCTACCTCTGTTGCAGCACCTACATAAAGTACAGCTACACCACCAGATAATTTAGCTAAACGCTCTTGTAATTTCTCTCTGTCGTAATCAGAAGTAGTTGTTTCAATTTGTGCTTTAATTTGGTTAACACGAGCTTTAATGTCATCTACATTACCAGCACCATTAACAACGATAGTATTATCTTTATCTACTACAACTTTTTCCGCTTGTCCTAAGAAAGAAAGGTCTGCATTTTCTAATTTAAAACCTCTTTCTTCAGAAATAACCGTACCACCAGTTAAGATAGCAATATCTTCTAACATGGCTTTTCTTCTGTCTCCAAAACCTGGAGCTTTAACAGCAGCAACTTTCAAAGAACCACGGATTTTGTTAACTACTAGTGTAGCTAAAGCT
>NZ_JBEBVH010000073.1:0-16009 GCF_040392825.1 Pseudopedobacter sp. | reverse complement strand
GTTGGTTTGAGATTTTTGCCATTATTGAATTCCGTAACTTTCTAACAATTGCTTGTATTCTGGTGAGTTTCTTCTTCTCGAAGATTCGTTTTTCACCAGTTCCTGAATTTTATTAAACCCATCTATAATTCCCTCTGGTCTTGGGGGACATCCGGGGACATAAACATCTACTGGAATAATTTCATCTATACCTTGGAGAACAGAGTATGTATCAAAAATCCCCCCACTTGATGCACAGGCTCCTACAGCAATAACCCAACGTGGCTCTGCCATCTGAGTGTATACTTGCTTTAATACAGGAGCCATTTTTTTTGCAATTGTTCCCATCACCATTAACAAATCTGCCTGTCTCGGAGAAAAGGAAGGTCTTTCCGAACCAAATCTGGAAAAATCATAATGAGCCCCCATTGTGGCCATAAATTCGATACCGCAACAGGAAGTAGCAAAAGGAAGTGGCCACAAAGAATGTGAACGAGCTAAACCTATCACCTGATCTAGCGTAGTAGCGAAAAAACCAGAACCTTCGACCCCAGCAGGAGCATTACCCATTTTTATATCGCTCATAAAATCTGTCTTCTCTTTAGTTTAAGGTTATGTAAGCCGTAAATTTATTCAATTTTAGCCGTAAATATTACTATTACAGCTATTTAGAATAATTCTAGAATTAGTCATTCCACTCCAGAACTTTCTTTTTTAGTATATAGATAAAGCCTAAAAGCAATGTCCCCATAAAAATGAACATTTCTATTAAACCGTTGATTCCAAATTCTCTAAAGTTTACTGCCCACGGGTACATAAAGATCACTTCTATATCAAAAATAACAAACAGTATTGCTACAATAAAATACTTGATCGAGAATGGTTGACGGGCATTTCCAACAGACTCAATTCCTGATTCAAACGCTGTTAGTTTGATATCTGTTGTTTTTCTCTTCGGTCCAATTAAATGGGTAATTGTCATAGTTAACACCACAAACCCCAAAGCTATGGCAAGTTGAATTACAATTGGCAAATAGTCTACCGGAGTGCTCAAATTTTCCATGAAATTAAGTTTGTACAAATATATAAATTCGTTACAAATAACAAAGGGACGGAAAACCGTCCCTTTGTTATTTGTAAAAACATTAGTTCTATCCTTTTATTGCTCGAAGTGCATCTTTTATTTGAACATTGTTTGGATCCAGTTCCAGCGCTTTATCAAAATATTCTTTAGCTTTTACTTTATCTCTCGTAATAAAGAAGCCGCCATTATAAGAATAAGCTTCTACTAAATTAGTTTTGTCTCTGTCTGTTAATGCGGTTGTCTTAGCTAAAGTCAATTCAATAAACTTATCGTAAGCTTTAACAGCCTTTTGCTCTGGGTCTTTCTCATCTAAATAATATTCTACACGAGCAACATATAAATATGCATCTGCGTTATTCGCTTTTTCAGCTACATAAGTGAACGCACTATCTGCTTCAATTAATGTCTTCTTAATTAACTCCTCATTTTTCGGATTTTCATTATTCAATTCAATCGCAAAATGGAAATATTTAGAATAACCCAAATAGAACCAATCTGTAAAAGAAGCTTTCGGCTGATTGGTTATTTTTTGATAGTATTCTGCTGCTTTACCATATTTTTTACTTGCAAAATATGCCTTTGCTATGTTTCCTAAAATTTCAACATTGGAAGTATCCAGTTCGTATCCTTTAACATAGCTTTCTATCGCCAGTGAATCTTCTTTTGTTGCCTGATAAGCCTTCGCTAAATTCAAATAATCGCTAGCGATTAAGCGCTTAGGTTCTACCGATTTTATAAAATTATTGATGGCAGTAATACCTTCCTGATTATGCCCATTTGCAACTGCTGCATAGCCCAGGAAACGCTCGGCTAATTTGAAATCGCCTTTCGATCCATATTTTGCAATAAAGTCCTTTGCTTCAGTTTCTAAAGTTGCAAAGTCTTCTGCATTTAATAAGAAAATCAAATATCTATATCTCGAATCTGCTGAACGATCAGTTAAATCTAAATATTTAGAATATTGCTCTTTTGCTTTTGGCAACAAAGTGGCTCTTTTAGCAGGGAACTGGGATGCCCAACGATAAGAGTTTTCTGCCAAAGCTCTATAAGCGGGACCAAAATTTGGTTGCTTTGCAATTACCGCATTTAAGGTTGATTCAGCTAGCTCAAAATTATATGCAGCCGTCCAGATTTCACCAATATTAACATCTACACTTGGCAGATTACTGTCGTAAGTTGTAGCTCTTTGATATTCTGCTACAGCTTCGCTATTTTTCTTCTGTGCTTTATACGCATTTCCTAAAGCTACATACAGTTCCGGGTCTTTAGATCCATTTGCTTTTGCTTTTTCAAACCATTGAAATGCTTTATCCAGATTTAAAGATTGCTCATAAGTATAAGCATTACCGATGTAGATAAACTCTTTATAATCTCTTTTTTTCATTCCTGCTGTAGCTTTATCAAAATTTGCCTGTGCAGCAGTCTCATTCTTATTAAATAAATCCACTGTTCCCAGACCGATATAGTTGAAACTATATCCCGGATCTGCTGCTATACCTTTTTGAAATAAAACTTTTGCAGAGTCTGCATTTTCCAACCTTAAATATAAATCTCCAAAATAGAAATAATTAGATGCTACAGTTGGTTGTGTAGTAATCAAATTATTAAACATGGATTTCGCTTTCTGATACTGCTCTGCAGTTACAGCATTTCTTGCATCTTCTAAGCTCTGCGCTATTGTCACCGTTCCCATGGAAACAAAGCCTATCGCTGCTATTGCTATTTTCTTAGTTATATTCATATTTCAATTTTAAACAAAAAAAATAAAAAAATCTACTTCCTTATAATAATTTGCCTTGATGGAAGCGAGTCTGGAGCAATTCCTGACTTTAAAATTATCCTTTGGCCAATATCACTAGCCAAAAATGCTGCAAAGCCAGTACCTAAACCTGCCTTTCCTTGACAATCAATTAAATACAAATCTCGTTTTAATGGATACTCTCCTGTTTTTAAAGAAGATTGGGTAGGCTCTACAAAAACACCTTTATCATTCCTTACAGCAAGGCTTTTTATCTCTTTAACCATATCCTCAATCTCCTTCGTAGGCCTTTTTATCCAACTAACACTAATTATGCCATAAGCTTTTGGATTCTCTTTAACATACTTAATCACTTCCTCACTGTTATTAAGTGCATAGATGTTTTTTGCATTTAATTTCTTAACGTCAAGATTCGTCATTAAGTATTCAACTGTAGATGACTGCACATTGTCAAAAACAACGACCGGTGCGTTTTCTGCGGTACCATTTAAAAAGCTTTTAAGCTCATTAACGGTTATTTTATCTGTAATATTGTTTTTAGAGGTAATTATTGCAATCCCATCTGTTGCAAACTTAATTGACCTAACTTTTACATTTTTCTTAATAAAAACTTCTTTTTCTTCCTCACTCAGTTCTCTTGGCAGGACGGCAACGTCTATGCTATCATTCAAAAAAATAGACAAAGCGCCCTTCAATGGTTTATAAACCATTTCAATAGATGCCTTTTTATACCTGCTCTGAAATACCAAATGTTCATCATCCACAATTGGAAACAAAGATTCGTCTGAAACAATTTTTGTACTTCCAAATGTGTAATTTTCTCCCCTTTCCTTATTTTGGCTGCATGAGAAGAGAGACAGGCCAAAAAAAGCGAGTAAAAGCAGTTTATTCATCTCTTTTATCTTGCAAGACTCTTACTAATCTAAAAAGTGAGTAGATTATAAGAAAAGCGGCAAAAACATTCTTCCACATTGGTTCTACTCCAACCAGCAATGGGAAACTATCCCAAAATATAATAACCAGTCCTAAGACAAAATAAATAATAGAAACGGTTAGCCCTAAAATGAGTAGAAATCGCTTTTGGGGCGATTTCTGACTCCTTCTTGTTCTTTTATACTCCATTATTGTTGTAACTGAAACATAATAGGCACAGAATAGGACACCCTAACCGGCCTTCCATTTTGTACACCTGGTTTCCATTTTGGAGATTTCTTCAAGATACGAATTGCTTCCTGACCTAAATCTTCTCCTCCCGGAACACCTCTTAGTACTTTGATGTCCGTTAAAGAACCATCTTTCTCTACTACGAAATTTACAGTTACCCTTCCTTGGATATTATTTTCTTTAGACATCGGAGGGTAAACCAAATTTTTCCCCAAGAATTTATAGAAAGCTTCCATTCCTCCAGGGAAATCCGGAAATACTTCTACGTTAGTAAAGATTTCATTTGAGTCTTCCGTTACTACCTGATTTACCGGTCCTTCTCCATATGTAGGATTCTCGATCTGAATTTGTGCATCTGGGTCTCCCTTTAATGTTTTCTGTCCCGGGTCTGCTTTCTCTAAATCCTTAATGGTTGGCGGTTCTTCTTCCACAACCTGCTCATCCGGTTTTACTACCGGAGGCGGGAACCTCACCTGGTCTACGCGCGGCGGAGGTGGCTCCACGGGCGGAGGTGGGGGAGGAAGCTCCTTATCTACTGGAGGTGGTGTTGCTAAAACAACCTCTGTCTCCGTCATCTTTTGTTGCTGATCTGCTTCACTATCTGTACTCTTAAGATATTTGCTTATCATAGGAACAGCGAAAGCAGCAATGAACAATAACCCTCCAATTAAGACTGCTCTGTTGGTGTGTTTAGCACTATTCTTACGTAGATCGTAAGCGCCGTACTCTTTATTACGCCCCTCAAAGACAATGTCTATCCAATTGCGAGTTAAAATATCCAGCTTTGGCATATTTTTTTATTTTTTCTTGTTAACTATTTAACGTTTTCCGATACTAAAATAGTATTAGTAAACTCCCTGATCTTTAAGGAGATTGATTTCTGCTGGTTCTATCTTATTAACAATACCGTAAGAAGGAACCCCTGCAATTTTAATCTCATCTAATACATCAACGAAGTTCTTGTAATTAGATTTATCAGTAGGTTTTACAATAACCATTAATCCTTTACTAGGATCCCCGGTAGAAGCAACTATTTTGTCATTATTCTCTATAAAAGCTTTACGAATACCGCTTTTACCATAATTGTCTACTGTTGGAGGGTTATCTCCTGCAACTCCCATATACCAAACGACTTTGTTGTCTTCTGCTAACAAAACCGTCATTGTTCTGGAAGCTTTAACATCTAGTTCGGCATCTGGATTTTTTTCATCTTTATCTGGCATGAACATATCCATGGCTTGCGGTTTTGCAAGCGTGGTAGTTAACATGAAGAAGGTAATTAATAAGAACATCAAGTCAACCATCGCGGTTAAATCCACGTTAGTAGACTTCTTCTTGGTCCTTACCTTTCCACCGTCTTTTTTACCACCACCCGAGGTATCTAATTGTGCCATTTTTATCTATCTAAGCCTTCTAAAGAAGTGATTAAACTAAACTTATTTATTTTTTGACTTTGCAAGATATCTATTACATCTCTAATTACAGGATATTCCTCATTAGAGTCTCCTTTAATTGAGAATCTTAAATCCTGATTGTGTATTTCTTTTGTAGCATATCTAGCCTGAAGAATCCACTCGTTCAACTCGTTATTAGTAGAGTCTCTAGGGATACCCGGCTGTTGCAATTTGTTTCTGTCGTTTCCTGACATTGCAATAAACTCTTTCAAGTTTGCAACAGGAACTCCAAAAGATTCAATCAAAGAAAAACGTAACTTCTCTTGCTCTGTGAATTCAATGCCATACTTTTCACCGATTCTTTGTAGCATATTGATTCTCACGTCCTGACCTACTACACCGAAAAAAACTTTTCCTTGACCTACAGTAAGTGTAGAAATGTCTGTGTCGGGTAATTTAATAGTAACAGTAGAAGAAGGAATATCTACAGGCAGCGGTTCTGGCTGTCTGGCAGTAGCCGTCAATATAAAGAAAGTAAGCAACAATGACGCCACATCACACATTGCGGTCATGTCAATCAGAGTGCTTTTTCTTTTAATTTTTACTTTTGGCATCTTCTTATTTTTTAATTATTAGTGTACTGTTAATTTCTTTAAAAAGTGTTCTGACTTTATACCTCGCCAGAACACCCAAAAACTATTCACTAATATTTTATCTATGCGTAGAAGCGTAGGTTTGTACAATAGAGAAACCAGCTTCGTCGATAGAATATGTCAAAGAGTCAATTTTAGATGTAAAGAAGTTGTAAGAGATAATCGCCAAAGTTGACGTACCGATACCTGTAGCAGTATTGATAAGGGCCTCAGAGATACCGTTCGCTAATGCTGCCTGGTCAGGAGCTCCTGCAGTTGCCAAAGCCGCGAACGCTTTAATCATACCCACAACCGTTCCTAATAGACCTACTAAAGTACCAATAGAAACTAAAGTAGAAATAACAGTTAAGTTTTGCTCTAACATTGGCATTTCTAAAGCTGTTGCTTCTTCGATGTCTTTCTGAATAGCTAAACATTTTTGTTCTGTATTCATTACTGTATCGGCTTCTACTTCTTTATATTTTAAAAGTCCTGATTTAATTACCGCAGCAACAGATCCTTTTTGTTTGTCACACTCAGAGATTGCACTATCGATATTGCTTGAAGACAAGAAACCTTGTACTTTTTTAACAAATGCATCTACATTTCCTTTACCAGCTGCTTTGCTAATAACGAAGAAACGCTCAATTGAAAAAACAATAACCATTAAGAACATACCTATTAAGAAAGGTACTACAACTCCTCCTTTATAAATCATACCTAAATAGTTACCTTCTAATGGGTGATTGTTGTTATCGCCACCTTCAAAGTTAGCTGGGTTACCCATAACGAATAAGAATATTCCCCATGCGATAGCGATACAAATTACAATAGCTAATCCTGCAAAAATACTTGAACCTCCAGAGGTTTCTTTCTTAGCTGTAGTTGGTTTTGGTGCGTTTGACATTGCTTGTTGTTAATTTAATTTTTAGTTTTTGATTAATTGATATTTATTTAAAGTTCTTTATTACTATACCTTACAGCCTCAAACAAGGCAATAACAAATTTATGATTTAATGTTTAAAATCAAATTTTTTATGCTTTTTCCTGAAAATTTGTTGAAACTCTACTTTACTTTCGACAGCAGTTCCACGTCCTAATTTCATAAGCTAATTTAAAAAAACTTTTTTTTTGTTTTCCTATTAGCTTTTACAATAAAAACCATTTTTTGTTTAAAAAACAAAATTTAAATGATTTTTTTTGATTATGCAATCGATTAAAAGGCACGTCTAGGGCACTTACTGAACTCTTAAAGAGTCATTTAGCCTATCCACCTACTTGTTTCGCCTTATAGCCTTCTTTTTGCAACAATTCAATTACTTTTTTTCTAAAATCGCCCTGAATAAGAATCTCCCCGTCTTTTACACTTCCTCCAACGCCACATTTAGTTTTCAGCATCTTCCCCAACTCTGTAAGTTCTTGCTCTCCTCCCACAAAATTTGTAATCAGAGTAACCGCCTTTCCAGACCTTTGCTTTTTATCTAGCTGAACTTTTAAATTTTGCTGATTTTTTGGTAGAGATTTCTCTTCTGCATTATTGTATTCCTCATAAACGAAGTTAGAATCTGTGGAGTATACAATACCTTCGAAACTATTGAATTTTTTTGATTTTTTTTCACTCATCTCTTTTTCTTTTATACAAGAACCTTTAAAGAAAGATGTTCTACATTTATATCTATTTGTTTAATTTCTGTTAACGGCTCTCCGTCTATATGTACCGGACCTATTTCCTCTTGTTCTATTTTAATATTTTTCCCTTTGATAATTTCCAGATATTTTGATCCATCTACATTCTTCAGGAGCATTCTGGCAATTAAAACCGGAAACCAATATAAAGGAAAAGGCTTAATGATACAGACGTCTAACAATCCGTCATCAATTCTTGCTTTTGGAGATATATGTGCATTATTCCCATATTGGGAAGAGTTTGCAACGCTTATCATAAAAGCTTTTCTTTCGTATTTCTTTCCGTCTATATACAATCTGTATATTTTTGGTTCATACCTACTTATCTCCTTTAAAACACTTACAACATATCCTTTTAATCCTCTTTGTGCATTGTCTGCAAAAAGGGCACTTATTCTGGCATCAAAGCCAAAACCGGCTACATTAAAAAAACGTTTGTTATTAAATTTCCCCGAATCTATCGTACGAACTGTGTTGCGATTTAACAATTGAACAGCTTTTTCTTTTTTTAAAGGAATATTGAGGGTACGCGCTAGTCCATTTCCCGAACCACAAGGAATTATCCCCATTTTTCTTCCAGAAAAAACCATTTTAGATGCTACTTCATTTATTGTACCATCGCCCCCAACTGCCACTATACAGTCATATTCCTGCATTATTGCTTCCTCTGTCAGATACGACGCATGGCCCCCATATTCTGAAAAAACAATCTCAGCATCAAATATTTTTTGATCTAAAAACTTATCCACGAGTTCAGGAAAGCGAATTTTGTCCTCACCTCCTGAAATCGGATTAACTATAAAAAGTATCCGCTCTCTGCTCAAAACATCTCTTTTAAACGCCAACAAAGTAATTCTATTTTTAACAAATTTAAAATTTGTTATACCTTTGTGCCAATTAAGTGGAATGATTTGAGATGCTTTATCTAAAAGCCAGGATTGCAACCACGTAAAAAAGTGCTAAAGCCAAACATGCTTTTATTTCTGCAGTCAAAGAATTCCCGTTTATAGTATTGATTTTAATAATTTATCATGTCTTATTTATTTACATCGGAATCTGTATCAGAAGGTCATCCAGATAAAGTAGCAGATCAAATTTCTGATGCTTTGATTGATAATTTCTTAGCTTTTGACAAAGATTCTAAAGTTGCCTGCGAAACTTTAGTGACTACAGGGCAGGTCGTTTTAGCCGGAGAGGTAAAATCTGCAACCTACCTGGATGTACAAAAAATTACAAGAGATGTAATCAGAAAAATTGGTTATACAAAGTCTGAGTATATGTTCGAAGCAAATTCTTGTGGAGTTCTTTCGGCTATACACGAACAATCTCAGGACATTAACCAGGGTGTAGACAGAGCTAATCCGGAAGAGCAAGGGGCAGGAGACCAGGGCATGATGTTTGGCTATGCAACAAACGAAACAGAGAATTTTATGCCTCTGGCGTTGGACCTTTCTCATAAGTTATTGATCGAGTTAGCAGCGTTGAGAAGAGAAAATAAAGAAATTACCTATTTAAGACCTGATGCAAAATCTCAGGTTACGATTGAATACAGTGATGATCATCAGCCAATAAGAATTGATAGTATTGTAATTTCCACTCAACATGATGATTTTAATGCAAACGATAAAGTAATGTTATCTACCATCAAACAAGATATTATTAATATTCTTATTCCGAGGGTAAAAGCGTTATTAAAACCAGAGCTTCAAAAACTTTTTGATGATAACATCAAATATCATATTAATCCAACAGGGAAATTTGTTATTGGTGGTCCTCATGGAGATACCGGATTAACAGGAAGAAAGATTATTGTGGATACTTACGGAGGTAAAGGTGCCCATGGAGGCGGTGCTTTTTCTGGAAAAGATCCCTCAAAAGTTGACCGTTCTGCCGCTTATGCCACAAGACATATTGCTAAAAATTTAGTTGCTGCTGGCGTTGCTGACGAAGTTCTTGTTCAGGTATCCTATGCTATTGGTGTTGCAGAACCTTGCGGTGTTTTTATTGATACTAAAGGAACTTCAAAAGTAAATTTAACTGATGGCGAAATAGCAAAAAAAGTTACCCAGATTTTCGATTTGAGACCTTACTTCATTGAGCAAAGGTTAAAACTGAGAAATCCTATCTATTCAGAAACAGCCGCTTACGGCCACATGGGACGTAAGAATGAAGTAGTAAACAAAACATTCTACGGAACTAATGGAGAAGAAAAAGTAGTTGAAGTTGAATTGTTTACCTGGGAAAAGTTAGACTACGTAGACAGGATAAAAGAAGCATTTGGATTGTAATAACTCCTGTCAAACAGGCTATCTATTAGATTCTCTAAAATTACCATAAAGAACGCTGACAGAATAACTTGCTTTTAGCAGATACCTGTCAGCGTTTTTTGCAATTCAAAAAAATATTTACGCTACTAAGAATAATGCTTTGACCTTAAAGTTACATTCCCATTGGCGAAAATCCACTGCCTCCAGGTCTTCCACCACCTCCTTCGCGGAATCTTTGCCTTCTCATTTCATTATTCGTATCATCTACAGGATTATTATTTCCTCCAAACTTATTAAGCCTCAGTGTAAAAGTGAGCATAAAATATCTGGACAAACGGTTACTGCGACTATCTAAAGTATAGTTATCTGCAACCACCCTCGATATCGCAGTATTTTCATCTAACAAATCAAAAGCTGTTAATCTTAACGCTCCGGTATTTCCTTTAAAGAACTGCTTCTCCAGATAAGTATTTATTATAAATGGGTTTTGGTCAATATTGTTAAAACCTCTGTTAAAGTTTTTATCTGCCTGAGTTCCCCATAAAAATGTTTTCGTGAAATATATTTTACTATCTAAAGCAGTAGACCACGTGTGTATTTCTGTATTGGAGCGGGTGCTTATAGTATTGTTATTTGTATTATAGGTGTAGCTTATCGCAGGTACAACTTCCAGCCAGTCTTTTGGCTGTATCTGTATCTGTAATCTTTGGCTCAAGATCCAGTTTCTTCCAATATTTTTGGCATCATCAACGAAAGAAATATTGTTATTGTAATTTGCCATTCCTCTTAAACCAAAAACATATTTTTTGTCTTTTAAGGGCTTGTTATAAGCATAAAATCCATTAACGGTAAAATATCCGCTCGCGTTGGTATATCCTCTTTCCTGAATAATTTCTGGTGATGATAGGTTTTGCGTCTTTGTTGTACTTACAATTTTGTCCCGAGTGAAATTAATATTGAAATTGCTGAAAAAAGTGTTCCCGGTTTGTATGTTGGAATTGTTATAGCGAAGGTTGATTCGATTATTAAATTCCGCATCCAATCCTGGATTTCCGACAATTGGATATTGCGGATTTGAATTGTCTGTTATCGGTTGCAGCTGGTTGTATGACGGAAGATTACTCCGTCCATTATAATTTATATTAAATTCTTTAGATCTTGAAAACTTATATTGGAATCTTGCCGAAGGAAATATATTGAAAGCATTGTTTCTTGTAGAGGTATTTCGTGTATAGGATTCTCCGCTTAATACGCTCGGCTGAACTCCAAAACCTAGTGTATAATTAAACTTTTCCTCTCTTACCCGATAGTTCATTCCTATTCTGTTTGTGGTAAAGCTATATTTATATTCGTCACTAAGATTAGAATCGTATACCGGAGCCAATAGCTCATCGTCAGAATTTAATACCAGTCTGTTGTTGCTTATTCTATTATATCCATATTCGTAATTGAATTCAAGACTTTTTGTTTTGGATAAAGGCTCTATGTACGATGTATTGATATTGATATTATTAGTATTGTTATCGTTGCTAATGAGCTGTCTTCTATATAAATTTTGAGCTGAGGTGATCGGGTCAATTCCATATTCTATTGATTTATTTAGGTAATCCTGATCAGAGCTCATATTTGCCGTGCTTAAAAAAGCACTTATAGATAAATTTCTGGTTGTCCCCGCAAACCTGTGGTTATATAAAATATCTGCTCCAACATTGGGATTTCTGCCATCATTTATATCTGTGGCCTCGCCTTTAGAAGAAAGTTCATTGTTTTTTTCGATACTAAACGGAGAAAATGCCGTGCTTTCGTTGGTAGAGAAAGTAATCCGTGGTGTTACTTTCAGGTAATTCAGCGAATCTATTTTGTATTCCAGATTAAAGTCAAACCTGTGATTTAGGTTATCTGTTTCCGAATCTGTATTTCTGATATCGTTAATGATGTTGCCTCCGGATACATTTTTCTGAAACCGTGATGTGGTAAGTGTATTGTTTCTGCCGAAGATAGAATAACTTCCATAAGCAGTTAATTTACTGCTCCATTGATCCCGATAATTGATTCCTAAAGATTTGACATCTGTTAATCCCGAAGGACTAAAATTAAATCCACCCCGGCCCCCGCCGCGTCTTCCTCCTCCGCTACCCTGTGTGAGACTGAAAATATTCGCATTGGTATTGTTCAAATTAGTCAATAAAGAGATTTGCTGGTTATTGTTGAATTTTGCTGCAAAAACAGATGCCTGATACCTTTCTTTGCTTCCCCCACCAACAGTTCCTCTAATAAAGGAGCCTTTATTTTTATCGGGCCTGATAGTAAAATTAAGGATTTTTTCGGGGTCTCCATCTCTGACTCCCGTTATGTTTGCCTGATCTCCGTAATCGTCAATTATCTGTACATTTTGCAATACATCGGCAGGTAGATTTTGTGTTGCGGTTTTCACATCACCACCAAAAAAATCTTTGCCGTTAACACGAACACGTGTCACTTGTTTGCCCTGCGCTGTAACATTACCATCTCGATCTACTTCTACTCCCGGTAATTTTTTAAGCAGATCTTCTGCTAACGCGTTTTCTCTTAATTTGTATTGATCTGCCCGAAATTGTAAGGTATCTTCTTTTACGACAACATCTGGTGTACCATCTACTGTAACCTGACTTAATAGCCTTACATCGCTACTTAATGTTATAGTCCCTAAATCAACATTTCCAGCACCTGATGATGAAAAATTATATGCTTTGGTAAACGACTTGAATCCCAATGCGGTAACATTGATTCTGAAGTTTTTGCTTTTCACATTTTTAATAGAAAACTTACCATCAATATCTGATACTGCACTTAAAGTATCCTGAGCTGAATAAAGCTTAACGGCTGCACTTATTACCGTAAGCCCCGTTGAGTCCTTTAGTACTCCAGAAACTTCGTTGGTTTGGGCAAAAGAAAAATGTACCGATAAAATTAAAGCCAAAGAAGAGAAAAAACCTTTCATCATTTAAATTAAATACAATATGAGTAGACTCTAATATTAAAGAAAAGTTTAAAAGCAAAGACAATAATATATCATATCAGGCTAAAAAAAATCAAACAAGATAGCTTGCATCGCGCTATCTTCATCTTTAAAATAGTATAGATATGAAAAGAACTTTGTTATTATTAATTTTTACTGCTTTATTTATTTATTCCGCATCCGGTCAGCCAGGGCTCCGAAGCAATGAAATTAAAAAAGAATGGTGGCATATTAATAGAATAACTCCCTTTATAAAGCAATATCCGGAGACAAACATATTAAGCCAGATTAGCGTAAAAGGTAATTCTTTTGTTGATGAAAGTGGAAAAACTATCGTTTTTAAGGGGTTATCTATTTCAGATCCAGATAAATTAGTAAAAGATGGCTATTGGAACAGGAAGCACTTTGAGGTAATTAAAAGCTGGGGAGCAAACATTATCAGAATTCCCGTACATCCTATCGCTTTTCACCAAAGAGGTGTGGAAGAATATATTAAACTGTTAGACGATGCTGTAAAATGGTGTTCGGATTTGGGCATCTACGTTATCATAGACTGGCACTCAATAGGCAATCTTCACATGGAAATCCTTTCTCAGGATATGCATAATACCACTAAAAAGGAAACCTTCAATTTCTGGCGCACTATTGCCGCCCATTACAAAGATGTACCTACAGTAGCCTTTTATGAATTGTTTAACGAACCAACCCTCTATAATGGGCAATACGGCATTTGTACATGGGATGAATGGAAAACCTTAATGGAACAGGTTATTGACGTGATTTATGCCAATAATAATAAAGCTATACCTCTGGTTGCAGGCTTTAATTGGGCTTATGACTTAACACCGGTTAAATTCAAGCCTATTGAAAGACCTAATGTTGCCTATGTTACGCATCCATACCCTGGAAAACGCAAGTATCCATGGGTTGATGAATGGGAAAAAGATTTTGGTTTTGTTGCCGACAAGTTTCCTGTGATAGCTACTGAAATAGGTTTTATGACTGATAACGATGAAGATAAAAACCTGAACGATGACGGTAAATACGGACCAAAAATCATGAATTATTTCAATAAAAAAGGGATATCATGGGTTGTGTGGGTCTTTGATCCGGTTTGGGTACCGCAGATGATCCATAATTGGAATTACGAACCAACTGAACAAGGGAAGTTCTTTAGAGATGTAATGCAGGGAAAATTTAAGTATGATAGCATTAATAAGTAAAGTTAATACCTGATTTTCTAAATGCAGGTCTAATACTTTTGTATTTCCGTTCCCAAAGCCGCTATATAAAAAGCCCAGGAAATTGTTATTTCAACGACTTAGGAGGATGTCTGCCTGCCAGCAGGCATCTCTTTCCTAAACATTTCTGAGAGATCTTTTCTCTCAAGCATCGGGGCTCAGGGGTGATAGGAACCTTAAGGCCTTTAAATTCAAGAATCAAAATGAATACAGGATCTTCTTAACAAAAAGACCCTGTCGATACAAGAAGAATGCTCCCTCATTCTCGCATTGATCACCTTTTCCCTAGGGACTTGGAAAGGGGGAAGTATTAAAGGTGAAGGCTAATATTTGTGCCCACACGAAAGGATTCATTGGGAGACCCTGCACAAACATACGATTCCCCCGTTTCGTCATCCTGACCGAAGGGAAGGACCCCACATACAAGTTTATTGCCTTTATGATGAGATGCTTCCTGTCGTTAGCATGGCACAACCGTAATTATACTCTTAACCTTAACTTGATATCCTATGCGATTCATGGGAAAGCTTCAGCATATGACTCTTCAACCCCGCTTCCTGGAAATCGGGATGACAATCCGGTGCTTTTAGATAACCTGTGCTACCTAAACTGTTTCCTTTTCTTCTTAACTTGGCGCTTATGCGCAAGCACAGGAAGAGCAATCTCTTTAACGTTACGCAACCTCCAAATGAGTGACCTCAAACTCTAACTTCAGAAAGACGTAGTGTAGCGGTTAAATAAGCAAATAATAATCGATCTGTAAAAACACAGCCAGAGAAAAAAGAAAGAGGATAAATAAGCAGAAATCCCGCTTATTTATCAATAGGTCTTTTCTAAATGTATCTCCGCAATTATTCTAAAATAAATTTAACGCTTTGCTGTTCTTTTTGGTTTACCATGGTAGCAATGTATACACCTGAATGTAGTTTAACAGGCATTTCCAACAGATTATCGCCCTTTAATAAATAATGTTCCTGTTCTGCACATTTTCTGCCGGCTATATCTCTTATTATTAACTGGCCTGTCCCAGAGGCAGGAACAGATACAGACACCTTTAAAGTTCCGGCAGCATTTCTGAAAACACTAAACGATGACGGTTTTTCAATTCCCGTATTAACGGTTATTACCTCAGAAGAAGAAACAGTTCCGTCTAAATCAACCTGGTTTAATTGATAATAACCAGTTCCCGGAAAAGGATTTTCATCTCTGAAAGAATATTCCGTAATTACGTTCGATTTATTTTTTCCCGGAACAGATGACAGTCTTTGGAATATTCTTCCATCCTCTGAACGTAAAACATCAAAATGAGAGTTATTGCTTTCTGACGCTGTGCTCCAATTTAAAATTACTGCATTATAGTGATTAGTGGCGGTAAAAGACATCAAAGATACAGGCAGGGAAGTACTGTTTTCTGTAAGCCTGATGTAATCTATATTTACTGTATGGCCGATTGAAACAGGGTAAACCGGACTTGGTACGTCAAATCTGATGATACTTATATTGCCACTCCATCTCGAATCATTACCCAAATCAATAGTATATTCTTTATAAACATCGTCATTGGCTGAGATAGTAAATTCTATATATGCGGCGGTAGCATTGGTTCCCCACCAGTAAAATCTTGCCTTTGTATCAGATGTCTTGTTTTTTAGTTTGATGACAGCCTTTTTACTGATTGAAGGATCAATGTTTCCGGCAGGAACATCGTATTTAATATGGCAATAGGTTTGTGCAGCGTTAAGTGTAAGTATTCCATCTGTAATATGTGCATCTGTATAATTCACAATAGACCATCCCTCTGTTTG
>NZ_JBEBVH010000072.1:0-16060 GCF_040392825.1 Pseudopedobacter sp. | reverse complement strand
AGGTGGTACAAAGTACTAATATATACAACGATACCAGATCGTCACACTTATGGCGCCCCGATCATTTGGTATTGAATCCTAAAGACAATAACTATTATGGTATAATCAATGGTCAGGTATTTAAACTTAATAATCCAGGGACATCACCAACTATAAGTTTGTTGGGAAAAACCGGAAGCTACCTTACACTAGGGCCAAATAATGAGATGTACTATATGAATAATAAAAATTTGTGGAAAATGGTTTTAAATTAACCAGCATAATTCGAACACAACAAACTGATTATAAACACTATAATTGAAATGGCATGAAAAAAAATATATTATTTTCTTTGTTAATACTAAATGCATTAACATTTCAATCCAAAGCACAGCAATGGGCTGAATCAGGAGCTTTAAAGAACGTTAATTGGCACTATAGCTTTTCCGGTACAGAAGGTACTATTGTGAGTTCGGGAACCGGAATAGAAAAAATATCAACGCCTTTGTCTCAGGATTTCTTACCTAAACCAAGCTCGGGAGAAGTTAAAATTAGCACAACCGAGGAAACCGGTTCTGGAAAGGTTTCTTTTTCTTTGAAAGGCACTTGTATGACTTCATACTTAAAAATGGTTCATACCAGTGGCAAAGGAACCTCACCGGCACCTGCTAAATTTATCGTAAAAGATTTCGAGTCCCAATCTAAAGTGATGAGTGTCCATTTTAATGTGACACCAGAAAACACCTCCGGAAATCATCAGGCTATCTGGTATGTTGCCGTGGGACAGAGCGGAAACAGCTCCGTTACCGGGAACGGGTCTCCGGCGATTACAGGTTACTCTACTGCAGACAATGGCATATACACTGTTTTGAGGTTTAGAAAAACTACATTAGGTGGTAGTTACAGTTTACAGGCAAGGTATAATGACGGTACACAAACAAATGCTTCTACCAATTGGGGTTGGCAAAATATATCTGGCGCAACCTTAACAAACGGCACAGACGCAAAAATAGACCTGTTTTTCAATAATACAGGTACAGCTCAATTTTATACGTTTAACGGCGAAACCAAAGAACTGGCAGCAGCCGCTTACCACATTTATATCAATAACGTACAAAGAGGTACCAGCAGTGCAGAAGCAGCCAGATTAACCAGAAACCTCGCACAACAAAATCAATCTGTAAAATATACCGGAGATTTAAATGCTTTCAGCATTATGTCACGTGAAGCCGCATACAGTAGAGATGCAGGTAATAATATAATCTATGACAACTCTGCTTCATTGGCTATTAGTAATTTTGAGATCAACCATCTTAACACCCCTCCAACAGTAGCTCAATGGGTTGATTCCGAGTTTCTAAAAAATATCGATTGGGATTACAGTTTCTCGGGCACCATTGATACACTTAACAATATAGCATATGCAACAGGAACAGAAAGCATATCAACACCTGCTACCGGAGGTTTTTTACCTAAACCGATATCTGGGGAAGTAAAAGTTGTAACCACAGAAGAAACAGGAGCAGGAAGAGCGGCCTTTATGCTTAACGATGGTAATTATGCCGCCCCTAGCTTAAAAATGGTACACACAAGTGGCAAAGGAGTCTTACCTGCACCGGCTAAATTTATTGTAAAGGATTTTAAGGCACAATCCAGAGTAATGAGTGCGCATTTTAATATAAAACCAGAAAATACCGCCGAAAATTACCAGGCTATATGGTATATTGTTGTTGGGCAAAGTGGAAACAGCTCGGTAACTGGCAACGGAGCACCTGCAATCACCGGATATACCGGTGCAGATGGCGGAATATATGCTCTTCTGAGACTTCGGAAAACTACTCTGGGTGGTAATTACAGTTTACAGGCAAGGTATAATGACGGTACACAAACGAATGCCTCTACCAACTGGGGTTGGCAAAATATAACAGGAGCGACCTTAACAAGTGGTTCAGATGCTAAAATAGATCTGTTTTTTAATAATACAGATACTGTACAGTCTTATTCCTTTAATGGCGTAACTAAAACTATAGCAGCAACGGCTTATCACGTTTATATAAACAATATACAAAGAGGTACCGGCGCTACAGAAGCAGCCAGATTAACCAGAAACCTCGCACAGCAAAATCAATCTGTAAAATATACCGGAGATTTAAGCGGTTTCAGCATTATGTCCCGCGAAGCAGCATATAGCAAAGATGCAGGTAACAATACCGTATATAATAATTCTGCTTCGCTAACGGTTAGCAACTTCGAACTTAAACACTTTGCAGCAACACCAACAGCAGCGCAGTGGACAGAATCTGGTGTTTTAAAAAATATCGATTGGGATTACAGTTTCTCGGGAAACATTGATACACTTGACAATACAGCTTATGCAACAGGAACAGAAAGCATATCAACGCCTGCTACAGGAGGTTTTTTACCGAAACCTATTTCCGGAGAAGTAAAAGTTGTAACCACGGAAGAAACAGGAATTGGAAGGGCCGCTTTCATACTTAACAAAGGTAATTACGCTATTTCAAGCTTAAAACTTGTTCATACGAGCGGTAAAGGAACCGCTCCCGCACCTGCCAAATTTATTGTAAAAGATTTTGAGGATCAATCTAAGGTAATGAGCGCCCATTTTAATATAAAACCAGAAAACACAGCCGAAAACTATCAGGCAATCTGGTATTTCGCTATAGGACAAAGCGGAAATAATGCGGTAACTGGCAATGGATCTCCCGCAATTACAGGGTATACCAGTACCGATAATGGTATATACGCTCTTTTCAGACTTCGGAAAATTGCACTTGGCGGCAATTACAGTTTGCAAGCAAGGTACAATGATGGTACACAAACAAATGCTTCTACCAACTGGGGCTGGCAAAACATATCAGGTGTTGCTTTAACAAACGGGAGCGACGCTAAAATAGATCTGTTTTTTAACAATACAGACTCTATACAGTCCTATACATTCAACGGGACCACGAAAACCATAGCAGCGGCAGCTTATCACATCTATATAAACAATGTCCAAAGGGGTACCAGTACTACAGAAGCAGCCAGATTAACCAGAAACCTCGCACAGCAAAACCAATCTGTAAAATATACCGGAAATTTAAATGCTTTCAGCATTATGTCCCGCGAAGCGGCATATAGTAAAGACGTAAATAATAATACAGTATATAATAATTCCGCTTCGCTAACTGTAAGTAATTTTGAAATTAAACACCTTACAGAACCGCAGACAACACAAAATCAGGGAAGTCTGATGGTTCAAACAGATCTAAGTACTAAAGTGAACCCGATAACTGGCGATAAGATGATGGCAGAGGAAAGTATATTTAGTGTCTTTAAACTGGCAGACAATAATTTAAAAGTTTTAATCTCGTCCACTAAGGTTACACCTTCAGAAATTACAATCAGCGATGTTACGGGCAGGATAATTTATAAGACAAAAAAGACTTTAGTCGAGGGAATGAATGAATTTGAACTAACAATGCCGGTTAACTCTCCCAGAAGCGTTGCCGTTGTTCACATACGCACAGCTTCTGCTTCTAAAAGTGTTAAGCTGATTCTATGAAACTAAGATCAAAACTCATAACGGCGAAAGATTTACAAAAATTATTAACTATTTAAAATACATAACATGAAAAAGACCACACTATTTTTATTATCAGCTTTAACGGCAATCGGCTTTCAAACGAAAGCTCAATGGGTTGAATCGGGAAACTTAAAAAACATCGTTTGGGAATACGATTTTTCCGGCGCAACAGGAACAGTGGCCAATTCTGGTAAGGGAATAGAAAAGACATCAACTCCTTCAGCCCAGGACTTTCTTCCAAAACCAAAATCAGGTGAGGTAAAAATTATGGCAGGTGAGGAAAGCGGAAGCGGAAAGTCTTCTTTTACGCTTAATAACCAAGGAAGCCCTTCCCTAACCATGGTTCATACCAGTGGACGCGGTTTCGCTCCTGCTGCTGCAAAATTCATTGCCAGAAATTTCGAAGCTAAGTCAAAGATAATGAGCGTACATTTTAATTTAAAGCCAAGTAATACTGCAGAAAACAAACAAGCTATATGGTATATTATTGCCGGATCGGGCGCAAATTCCAGCGTTGGTGGAGCAGGAGCTCCAATAATTTCAGCAGCTGGTAATGCAGACAAAGGAGTGTACACCCTGTTCAGACTTAGAAAAGCTGCTGTTGGAGGAAAATACAGTTTACAAGTAAGATATAATGACGGAGCCCAGCCTAAAGCAGATAATAACTACTGGGGTTGGCAAACGATTCCAGGCGTATCTATAGCCCCCGATAAAGAGTCAAAATTTGATCTGTTCTGTAATAACACAGATGCAAGTCAATCCTATACATTTAACGGAACACAAAAAACATTACCGGCAAAAGCTTATCACATTTATATAGATGGCGTTCAGAAAGGTGCAGGAAGCAATGAAGCGGCAAAACTGGTAAGAAACCAGGGTGGAGTTGATAAGGATATTTATTATACCGGAGATTTAAACGGCTTTAGTATCATGTCTCGTGAAGGAGCACATTCTGATGTAAAAAATGCTGATGGCACCATGAGCTACGACAACTCTGCATCATTAACTATAAGTGATTTAAAAATTGTTCATCTTGCAGCAGCCAAAAAATAAGATCCGAATCTGGAATGTTCTTAAAATAAAAGAGAATTAGACCGGGAATATTAAATTTCCGGTCTAAACTTATTTTAAACAAACTTTCTTATGCCTATTAATTTCTAAACTCAATAATGAAAAAAACAATCAATTTACTGCTGTTCTCTCTTTTTGCTATATCAGCTTCGGCGCAAGACCTAACAGCAATTCCAAAAGAAAATTTTAAAATCACCAATCTGGGCCCTCAGGTAACAGATATTGTTTTACAGGGGAGTGTTTTTGCTAAAGATCCTGATGGAAGAACATTAATATATACCGTAGTTAGAGGAACTCCCGCTCACTTGCTGGGTTTTGATACAGAAACCCGAAAACTGGCCGTTGATATTCCACTACCAAAGACAGATGGTTCCTGGGACTTGGAAGTCAGCTCTACAGGGGTAGTTTATGTAGCGGGTGGCTCTGGTGGCTTTTTCTATAAACACGTTCCAGGAACCAAACAGGCTGAAAACCTGGGAAAGGTTTTAGGAACAGAAACATATATCTGGGATTTATCTGCAGGCAAAGATGGTGAAATTTACGGTGCAACTTATCCTAATTGCAGAGTTTTTAGGTATCATCCAACTGAAGGTTATACAGATTTCGGAAACGGGCCTCTGGTAGAAGGAGAAAATTATGTGAGGGGACTGGTATATAATCACATCAGTCAGAAAATTTATGCCGGTATTGGTTCACATGCGCACCTCATAGAACTGGACGCAAAATCTAAAACTAAGGTTAGTTTATTACCGCAAGAATATAAGTCAGCGCAGTTTGTATACGACATAGGCCAGGTAGAAGGCTTAAAGTCAGGAGACAGAATTTTCTTTACTGTTGCCGGCGCAAAAAAAGTACTTGTTTATAATATCACAAAAAAAAGGTACGAAGGAGAAATGCCTGAATTTCCCGTAAAGGCCATAATTAAAGACCCTGCATCAGAAAAGGTGTATTACGTTCATAACAGCAAACTGATGATGCTGGACTATAAAGAAGAGAATCCAACGCCTGTAGAGCTCTCTAATTTCAGAGGAAAACCTTTAGCTTCTGCATGGAATGAAAAAGGAGAACTTTTGTTCTTGAATAGCTATCAGCAAATCACAACCTTTAATCCAGCTACTTCCCAGCAAAAAACACAGGCCCTGATAGATGTTCCTGCGCAACCTATTTCCTTAACTTATATTGATATGGGACCCGATAATAAAATATGGTCAGGAGGGTACCTGGGCGGAAGCAATGCCGCTTATGACTTAAAGAAGAATAAGGCGACGGTGTATAAAGGACTGTCTCAAACAGAAAGTGCTACAAAATTAGGCTCTAAAATATACTTTGGCAATTATCCTAAAGCCAGATTTAATGTGTACGATATTTCAGCAGAATGGAGTCTTAAAGATAAAAACCCTAAACAAATAGGATCTGTTAGCGGACAGGACAGGCCCTTTGGTGCATTAGCTGTACCTTCTTTAAATAAGGTGTTTTTTGGTACTGTTCCGGAGTATGGAATAAATGGAGGTGCTTTGATAGAAATAGACGCAACAACTGATAATGTTGTCAGTCACGGAGAAGTTGTTCAAAAACAGTCTGTTATTACACTGGCTTTTCAGAACGATATGCTGATAGGAGGTTGTTCTATATGGGGCGGCTTGGGCATTCAGCCGGTAGAAAAGGAAGCCAAACTGTTTGTCTGGGATCCGGCAAAAAAACAAAAAATATTTGAAGTTGTACCAGTACCCGGAGCAAAAGCAATTACGGCACTAATGAACGGTCCGGATGGTCATATTTGGGGATATGCAGGCGGTACACTGTTCAAATTTGATGTAAAAAAGAAAGCAGTGATACTAACCAAACATGTTTATGACGACAAAAGAGATTCTTTTTTATGGAGACCAGACGCACTTGTTCTTCATCCTAATGGCATGATATACGGTGATTTTATTGGTAAACTAATTTCTTTAGACCCCAAAACATTAGAAGTCAAATCTTTTAATATATCGGGTGCAAATATCATTCTTGGCTTAGATAAAGAAATGTATTATAGAAGCGGTAAAGAGATATGGCGTTTGGATATATTAAAAAGATAATCCTTAATAAATTAAGATGTTAAATAGCTGTTTTTCAAAAATTAATACCAGACTGCTCTTGCTGTTATGCTTTTGTGTACACTTCTTTTGGGGTGCTCTCGCACAGGATCTTACCGGAGGGCTTACTTTAAATCATTCAGATTGGGTCTACAACACTGGTGAACAAGTGCTTGTTTCTGGTACTATAAAGTATAAAGAGCAACTGGTTAATAATGCTAAAGTTAAATATGAAATAGGCGCAGAAATGATGTCTCCTATTATTACAGATAGCATTATTACCAATAATGGTACTTTTAAAATTCCTGCAGGCACAATGAACCAGCCGGGATTTTTAAGATGTATAATTAACATAGAGTACGGGGGACAGCAATACAGAGAGCTAATAACAGCCGCATTTAATCCGGATAATATATCTCCTACTGTGGGTATGCCTTATGACTTTATGGATTTTTGGAAAAACGCAATAGAAAAAAATAAATCAATTCCTTTAGATGCTCAAATGATACTATTGGAAGATAAATCTACAAGTGAGCTTAATGTTTATGAAATCTCTTTCCAGAATTACACCCCTGGAAGCAGAATTTATGGTATTTTATGTATTCCAAAAGCATCGGGAAGCTATCCCGCCATATTTAATCCACCGGGAGCCGGCGTTCACAAGATTGCCGGGGACTTAAGTACAGCAAAAAAGGGCTTTATCACTCTTCAAATAGGCATACATGGTATTCCATTAAATATGGATGAAAGTGAATATGAAAATTTGGCAAATACAACTCTCAAACGATACCGAGTAGATGGGATGTATGACAGAGATACTTATTATTTTAAAAGAGTATACCTGGGTTGTGTAAAAGCTATCGATTTTATATACAGCCTGCCACAATTTGATGGCGAAAATCTAGCTGCCTCCGGAGGGAGCCAGGGAGGTGCGCTAGCTCTGGTAACAACTGCACTGGACGATCGGGTAAAATACATATCGGCCTATGCCCCTGCTTTATCTGACCTCACCGGTTATTTATGTGGCAGAGCTGGCGGATGGCCACATATGTTTAAAAACATAGGTAGCAACCAACATAAAGCCGTATATAGTTTACAGTATTACGACGCTGTAAACTTTGCAAAACAGATCAGGGTTCCCGGCCTCTACAGTTGGGGATTTAATGATGAGACTACACCACCCACCACCATGTTTTCTGTATACAATTCCATTCATGCTCCGAAAGAATTATTTATCGAAAAAGAAAGTGGCCATTGGTATAGCAGCAGACAAACTACAAAAAGACTAGATTGGCTACAAAGTAAACTAAAACCTAATTAATAATTTTAATATATAATCGTATGATCTCTAATCATCTTTTAAAATTTAACGGCAGATATTTATTATTATCTATCTTCTGTTTCTTCTTTTTTAAGGCTCAATCACAGCCTAAGCCGCAGGATCTAACTGCCGGACTTTCCTTAAACCACGACAATTGGGTTTATAATGTAGGCGAGAAGGTTACAATATCCGGAACGGTAAAGTATAAAGGGCAGATACTTAATAACATTAAGGTTAAATATGAGATTGGACCAGAAATGCTCACTCCGCTTGTAGTAGACAGTCTAATTTCCAGCAATGGAAATTTCAGCATTCCCGCAGGTACAATGAAACAGCCTGGTTTTTTAAGGTGTATTGTTAAAATTGAGCATGAAGGAAAGCAATACCGGGAAGTAATAACCGCAGCTTTTGATCCTAATAAAATTGCTCCTACAGTGAATATGCCCTCAGACTTTATGGATTTTTGGCAGAAGGCTATAAAAGACAACAGGGAAATACCTTTAGATCCTAAAATGACCCTTTTAAAAGATAGATCTACAGAAGAGCTTAACGTATATGAAATTTCTTTCCAGAATTACAAACCGGGCAGCAGGATATATGGCATTTTATGTGTTCCAAAAGCACCGGGGCGTTATCCGGCAATATTCAACCCGCCGGGAGCCGGAATACATAAAATTCAAGGCGATCTAACTACCGCCAAAAATGGTTTTATTACATTACAGATAGGTATACATGGAATTCCGTTAAACATGGAGCCCGAAGAATACAAAAAACTTGCTAACACTACCTTTAAAAGATACAGGGTAGAGGGAATGGAAAATAAAGACACCTATTATTTCAAGAGAGTGTATCTGGGCTGCGTAAGAGCAATTGACTTTATATATACGCTACCCGAATTTGACGGTGAAAATATAGCAGCGACAGGAGGAAGCCAGGGAGGTGCCTTAACTTTAGTAACCACGGCATTGGATAATAGAATAAAATATTTAGCTGCATATGCTCCTGCACTATCAGACCTTACTGGTTATCTATTTGACAGAGCTGGAGGATGGCCACATATGTTTAAAAGTATCGGAAGCAATAAAGACAGAGCGGTAAAAAGTTTGCAGTATTATGATGCTGTGAACTTTGCAAAACAAATTAAAGTACCAGGCCTATACAGTTTTGGATACAATGATGAAACCACCCCTCCTACTACCATGTTTTCCACCTATAATTCAATAACAGCGCCTAAGGAATTATATATAGCCAAAGAAACAGGACATTGGTATAACAGGGCACAAACGAAAAAACGGACAGATTGGTTACAAAACAAATTAAGAAAAAATTAAATGAAGTGTTTAAAATATTTAGCATTAGCTTTTGCTCTTTTTTTGTGTTATGAAAACAGTATAGCACAAAAACCATCACGTTTTCAAGCTAATATCCAGAAGTTTAAACAACTGGACAGCATTAATCCACCGGCTAAGAGCCCTATTTTGCTAATTGGCAGTTCGTCTTTCACTAACTGGAAAGATGTGCAATCTTATTTTCCTGATTACACAATTATCAACCGTGGATTTGGTGGGTCTCAGTTTCCAGATTTGATTAGACATGCAGATGATGTTATTTATCCTTATAAACCTAAGCAAATCATCATTTATTGTGGGGATAATGACTTAATGGCCAAAAATGCTACCCCAGAAATTGTATTCGGCAATTTCAAAACCCTGTATGATGGTATCAGGAGCAAATTGGGAAAGAAAGTGAACATCACTTTTATTTCCATTAAGCCAAGCCCAAGAAGAAGGCACCTTATCCCACAAGTAATAGAAACCAACACTTTAATTAAGAACTTCTTAAAAAAAGATAGGTATGCCGGATATATTGATGTATATAATAAAATGTTAGCTGCAAATGGCGAGCCCATCAAGACTATATTTTTAAAGGATAGTTTACATATGAATGCTTCCGGTTATGCGATTTGGCAGAAAGAGTTAAAACCTGCATTGCTAAAATAAAACTTAAGATATTGATTACAGAACAAATATGAAAAGAATATCACTGGCAATAAGTCTTGTTTTTATTTTAAATATTACTGTTTTTGCTCAAAAAATTGATAGTTACCTTTACTCTTCAGTAACTTATAATCTGCAAAGGGAGATAACTAAAGCGCTGCCTGAAGGTATTAAAGCATACCACGGACCAGAATTTATTTCATTGGCAAAAAAAGGGGGAATAGCAAATGTAGTGATTGTAAAAGCAGATAAAGACGAGCATAACTATTTAGGTTCTATTTTACAAAAAGAATTATCGAAAGCCTGGAAGGTTGAAATTCCTTTAGTTGACTGGGAAGCAGCAAAAAGCGGAAACAAGAATATCATTCTGTTTGGTAAAGCGAAATATAACATGGCTTTACGTGAATTGGATGCCAACAGCTTATTAGGTAATAACGATAAAGGTTATGAAATAAGAACTATTCCAAATGCCCTAAGTTGGGGAAAAGACGTAGTTTATATTAACGGAACGGACGAATCTGATTTTAAAGAGGCAATTAAAATTTTGCTTAAAAAAGCCCATAATCCGAATAAAGTTAAGTTTTTTATAGAGTGTAAAGGATGGAATCAGGAGAATGTACAAAAGGATCAGCAGGAATTTATCAAAGAATTATTAGATCATTATGCAAAAGATGATTCCCGCAGAAATAATATCGCCATAGAATCCTTATTGGCCAAACCGGTGAATAAATATAAAATGACCGGTAATGATGCTTATGTAAAAACCTTTTCTGAGATGATGAATATGGTTTTAGAACGTTATGATAAATTTCTGGGCGACAGAAAAACACCTCCGACATTCGAATTTCATGTATTTCCTACTTATCTGTACAATGTAGAAAACTCTAAAAGCTTTTCTGATACAGACCGGCTTAAGGCTATTGAGTTTATGCGCAGAATTGCAGAGGATGCAATGAACTATTGGGAAATGGCAGAACCTATGAAGTTCTATAACGCCGGAACCAAAGGCTACATTACAAATCACTCTTGTTTTGCATCAAGGACAGTTTCTTCTATTGCCCGATATCTTTTAACCCGATACAATTATGAACCTGCAAAATACTGGAAAGAAGTTGCCGACAATGGATTTGATGGAGTAGCTCCACATCCATATTCTCCAGAAGATGCAGCAGGTTATCAATACCTGGTTTACAGAATTTTTGTAGACTACGCCATTACCAGCGGGAGATATAAAATGGATTTTTTCAGATCCCCCCTATTCCAGGGATATTTAAGGTTTACTAAAGCACAATACAACCATTTGGGATATTTAGCAGGCTATGGAGATGCAAACGCAATAGGACATTATAGTTCGCACCCTTTTCTGAAACAAGCGATTGAGCTTTTTGATGACAATGAGGCTAAATATCTTTTACAACTTATTGACAGGAATAATAATGGAAAAGGTATTGAAACTAAAATAGATTTACCCCCGCCCGGGGCAGATACTCATGGTTTAAGTTATTTTCTGTTAAATGAATTTAAACAGGAACAGTATAAGATTAAAGACTTATTCAGAACACCTTTATTAGATAAAGCTATCTTCAGAAGCGGATGGGATGGGCATGCAGATTTCTTAACTGTAACCGGTATTAATGGTGATGGCAGAAACCACGGCCATTTTGATGCAAATGGTATTAGCCAGTATATCGTAGGCGACAGATTATGGCTATGGGAAGGAGATTATATTAAGAAATTTCCCGACGATCATAATTCCATGATAGTAAACAGAAACGGAAAGAACTTCGATTTCAGACGCAATTTTAAAGTCAGAAATAAAGCCGCAGCTTCACAAGTAAAAGTTGCACTAGAAAGCGGGAGTAAAGCCCAGTCGCTGCTATCGCTTTTGCTTGAGCAGTACAATGGCGTGAATTGGACAAGAAATATAAATTATCTGGCTAAAAAAGGGCTTTGGATCATAGATGAGGTTGATGTTCTAATCCCCGGAAGTTACGGGATTGAGCTCTATTGGAGAAGTGTAGGCAACATGCAACTTAAAGACCAGTCTGTACAGTTTACTCAAAAAGCATCTAATGATGGGGTTCCTTATAACTTCTTTATTGTTGAAGGCAGTGGAGCAACCAGATTTGCTAAAACCTTTTTTGAAGGCGGCCATGGAAGAAGAGACGGAAACTTGACCGGATACAAAAAAACCTATGATTTGAACACCAGACAAATTGTTCAACGCAGGCAAGGAAATTATCAAAAAGGCGATAAATTGTATTATGTGAATTTTATGCATGCTGCCGAAGGCAGAAATCCTGTCGCACCAAAAATTCATCAAATAGCGAATAACGTTTATGCAGTAAACTCAGGGGAAGATTATCATTTAGCTATCATAGGAAATTACAAATCCAATTCTATAGAAGTAGAATCCGGCAAATGTTTCCTGGGCCCAGACGGTATATTGGCCTCCAGAGCAACGATAATTAAAATAGGAGATTACCAATGGAGTTCAAACACTCCTCAAGATATTGTAATAGACTATAAAGATGTCTTAAACGAAGCTTATCTTAAGGTATTGAAGGAAGAGTTTGAAAAAGGTAAACTGGTACTGTCTTCAAAACCAGAAAATGTTGCAGCTGCTGATAACAAAATTGATAACATTAAAAATCTAAAAAGCGATGCATCATCTATTGCTCTGCAAGACGGACAAATAGCTATTGGATCTGCCAATGGTAATTTTATAATTATTGATGAAAAAGGAAAAACTCTCTTTGAACATAAATTTGCTAAGGAGATAACCGCTATATGTCCCGTAAAAACCAATAAAGGTATATCATGGGCCGTTGCTGTTTTCCCGGAAAGCTTAGACGCAGGCGAAGCGACTTTACATCTTGTAAACGAAAATGGGCAAATAGCCTGGGTCGGCAAAATTGGTTCCTGGCATAAAAGAAACGGCACAATAACAACCTTATTTACCGCGAAACTGGATAACAGTGGAGAATTAGCACTTATTGCCGGGTCTCAGGCATGGCACTATTATGCTTTTTCTTACAAAACGGGGCAACAAATCTGGAGATGTCCAATTTTACATGGCGCAACAGTAGGAGCTGCAGGAGATATGGATGGAGATGGCCTAGACGATATTGCTTTAGGTAACGAATATTATTCTCTTCAGCTTGCTAATCATAAAGGCGTTAGTACAAAAGGAATTACTATTTCTCCCTGGAATTATTCGGTAGTGATAAAAGACCTGAATGGTGATGGCAAAAAAGAAGCAATTTTTGGAAGAGGTGACGGCTGGCTTTATGTAAATGTCCCTGAAGGAAATACTTTTAAAAGCTGGAATGCTAATGTTGGAGGGAAACCCGTATCTATTGTTGATATCGAACACGGCCCTGTAAAATTGGCAGCAGCGACCGAAATGGGCGATGTAGTTTATTTAGACGGTACAGGAAAAATAATAACTTATACAAAACTTCCGGCCCAATTAACAGATTTGAAACTAGTAAACAAACAATTACTGGCTACGTGTATGGATGGTTATTCGTACTTATTAGATTTAAATGGTAAAATTCTAAGCAAATCAGCTTATAGTTTCGATCTCAACTCCATTTATCAGACAAAGATTTCTGCCGGAGAAAAATCTGCAGTGTTTTATTCTGGTAAGAATATATATCTGGTAAAAAATTAATTGATGTTTATTTATAAGTATCTTATATGAAAAGAACGTTTTTGATTTTAATAGGCTTAATAATAGCCATATCTTCGTATAGTAAGCAGGGGGAAAAAGTCCCTGCTACCATACAAAAAAAAGTAGCGTCTTTAAGACCAACTGAATACGATGAGCATAAATGGACAGAATATATTCCTGGAAATATGCCTTTGGTAATCAGTGTACCTCATGGCGGAAGCCTTATCGTTGAAGAATTGGGACTCAATACCTGCCCGGGACATAACAGCCATTATGACTTCGGTACAATAGAAATAGCCAAAGCAATACAGCAGGAATTTGAAGAGAAGTACAAACTAAGACCTTATATTGTTATCTGTCATTTGTCTCGTAAGCATATAGACCAAAACAGAGATTTAGAAACTGCAACTTGTGGCAAGGAAACCATGAAAACTGCCTGGAATAATTTTCATGGCTTTATTAATGTAGCATTAAAAGATGCCGTAAAAAACTTTGGAAAAGCTATTTATATAGATTTACATGGCCACCCGCATACAAAACAACGTGTCGAGCTTGGGTATTCAATTAGTAAAAAGGATTTAATAGCAGTACAGACAAAAAACATCCCTGGCAACTTGGAGCAAAAATCAAGCTTAAGAAATTTCTTTACCAATAACTGGAATAAGAACATAGGCATTAGCGATTTGCTTATTGGGAACAATGCTTTTGGATCACTTCTGGTTAATAACGGAATTCCCACTGTACCCAGCGCCCAGGATAACGCTCCTTTAAACAATGAAGCTTATTTTGCTGCAGAAACGGTTTACAATACACCAAATTACACATCTGTAAAATATCCAAATGTAATTGGCTGGCAGGTAGAATGTAGTATAGACCAGAGGAAATCAAACAGTCATGCTAAACTGGCAAAAGCATTTACTTCGAGTATGATGACTTTCATAGAAAAGAATACTAAGATTAAAATCAAAAACAGTAAGAATAAGCTCTAAGTTGGATTAACATGAAAAAATGCTTAAAAATTACTGGAGCATATTTATTATTGTTTATTTGTGTCATGGGCTCTCCAAGACATCTTATGGCACAAAACGATGCAGATTTGATGAATCTTCCCGGAGAAGGTAATAGTTTGAGTACAAAGAAAAATATTGTTAATAAAAAATACTCAACCGCTGATTTATTAAATCTGGCATTACTTCCTGCAAAAGTAAAAGTTTCTCCATTGCCAGAGTATGACGTAGACAAGCTCGATTATGCACTTTCGGAAGGAATTACAAGAACTCCGGCAGGAACATTATGGACTTGCTGGGTTGCTGGAGGAGATAATGATAAGGCTTTCGTAGTATTAGCGAGCAGCAGGGACAATGGCCAAACCTGGTCTAAACCCCGTGTTGTTATCGATCCGCGGATTTCTGGCTTGCCACTTGGGAGACGCGCATTAGTCGCAAATGTGTGGACTGATCCAAAAGGTAATCTTTGGTTGTTTTATGACCAGAGTATCGGATATTTTGATGGCCGCGCAGGTGTATGGGCAACTGTTTGCTCTAATCCGGACAGCAAAGAACTGAAATGGTCTAAACCTAAAAGAATATCAGATGGGGCTGCTCTTAATAAACCAATAGTAACTGCAAAAGGCGAATGGTTACTACCTGTATCTTTATGGCCGCGTACGCTGATAAACTCGGAATTTAAAGCACATTTTCACGAACTTGACGACCGTAGAGGTGCAAATGTCCTTGTTTCCATTGATCAGGGAAAAACATGGAAACTTCGTGGAAACACAGTAAAATCGCCTTATCCAACAGTTGACGAGAATATGCTAATTGAACGGAAAGATGGTTCTTTATGGATGACAATGCGTACGCTTAAGGGAATGTGCGAGAGCTTTTCGACAGACAGAGGTTATACATGGAGTAAAGCGGAAGAATCTAAGATATTCCATGGTAATAGTCGTCATTTTATTACGCGATTAAAATCAGGTCGTTTGCTATTGATAAAACATGGCGAGCAAATTAAACGCCCTGAAGGCGACAGTACAGTCTTAAGCAGGACAAAACTCACCGCATTTCTTTCAGAAGATGACGGCATTACTTGGTCAAAGGGTTTCTTACTTGTAGACAGAGGCGTCTCTTATCCCGACGGGATTCAAGCAGAAGATGGTACAATTTATATTTGTTATGATTATGACCGCTGGTTCTCTGCAGAAATCTGGATGGCCAGGTTTACTGAAAAAGACATTCTTGTCGGAAAAATGCTTGATCCACATTCTAATAAGGCCATTCTTATAAGTAAAGCAACAGGTTTAACCGAAGAAGAAAGAGCTATACGGATTGAACATAGAAGGAAAAAGGCGGAAAA
>NZ_JBEBVH010000071.1:0-16274 GCF_040392825.1 Pseudopedobacter sp. | reverse complement strand
CCACATCACGATATTTATTCTATTGAAGATTTAGCCCAGCTGATCTTCGATATGAAAAATGCCAACAGAAATGCAAGAATCAATGTTAAATTGGTTTCTAAAGCGGGTGTCGGAACCATATCTGCGGGTGTTGCCAAAGCACATGCGGATGTGATTCTTATTGCAGGACACGATGGCGGAACGGGAGCATCGCCAATCAGCTCTATCAAACATGCTGGTTTACCATGGGAGCTGGGTTTAGCAGAAGCTCACCAGACTTTAGTTAAGAATAAACTAAGAAGCCGTGTAATATTGCAAGCAGACGGTCAGCTGAAAACAGGTCGAGATATTGCCGTTGCGGCATTATTAGGTGCAGAAGAGTGGGGCGTAGCAACAGCAGCTTTAGTTGCCGGAGGTTGTATCATGATGCGGAAATGTCATCTGAATACCTGTCCTGTCGGCGTAGCTACCCAGGATCCGGAATTAAGAAAACTGTTTAGTGGAAAGCCAGAGCATATTGTTAACCTGTTTAAGTTTATTGCTCAGGAACTGAGAGAAATCATGGCGGAACTTGGTTTCAAAACGGTAAACGAGATGGTGGGCAAAGCGCAATTCCTAAAACGTAAAGAGGGAATTACGCAATGGAAAGCTAAAAAAGTAGATCTGTCAGCCATTCTTCATCCGGTATCTATGCCTAAGGGAATGACGCTTTATAATAGCGAAAAGCAAGATCACGGAATTGATAACGTATTGGACTGGCAGTTAATAAAAAATGCCGAAGAAGCATTAAAAAGCAAAACTCCTGTATTTGGTACTTTTAAAGTAAAAAATACGGACAGGACTATCGGAACCATGTTGTCTAATGAGATTGCTAAACTATATGGTTCTGTCGGATTGCCAGATAATACCATCAATTACAAATTTGTAGGTTCTGCAGGGCAAAGTTTTGGAGCTTTTGTTTCCAAAGGTGTTTCTTTTGAATTGGAAGGCGAGGCCAATGACTATGTAGGAAAGGGATTGTCGGGAGGTCAGATAGCAGTTTATCCTTCCAAAGAAAGTAAGTTCAAAGCCGAAGAAAATATGATTGTAGGTAACGTAGTGCTTTACGGAGCCACTTCAGGAGAACTTTTTGTAAGAGGTATGGCTGGCGAGCGTTTCGCTGTGCGTAACTCGGGAGCTACTGCGGTTGTAGAAGGAATAGGAGATCATGGATGTGAATATATGACAGGTGGCAGGACTTTAATAATAGGTAAAACAGGAAGAAACTTTGCTGCTGGTATGAGTGGCGGTATTGCCTGGGTTTATGATGAAGATAGAAGCTTTGCATCTAAATATAATCCGGAAATGGTGGATTTAGATCCTTTAACTAAGCAGGACAAAGAGGATATTAAGAAGTTGTTGCAAAAACACCATCAGTTAACAGGAAGTACGGTAGCTCAAAAATTACTTGAAAACTGGGAAAAAGAGGCTTCTAAATTTATTAAAGTATTCCCTAAAGAATACAAAAAAGTATTGTCTCAACAGGTTGAATTAGAAAAAGTAGCTAGCTAAGGATTATGGGAAAGCCAACAGGATTTAAAGAATTCGGGAGAGAACTCCCTAAAAAAATAGAAGTACAAGAGCGTGTAAAACATTACGATGAGTTTATTGGCTCTTACAGCGAACAGGAATTAAATGCCCAGTCTGCAAGGTGTATGAACTGTGGAGTTCCGTTTTGTCACTCTGGTTGTCCGCTGGGAAATGTTATTCCTGAGTTTAATGATGCGGTATATCAGGGAGAATGGGAAGAAGCTTACAGAATTTTAAGCTCTACTAATAACTTCCCTGAATTTACAGGCAGAATTTGTCCGGCACCTTGCGAGTCTGCTTGTGTATTGGGAATCAACAAACCCGCAGTTGCTATTGAGGAAATAGAAAAGCATATTATAGAAATAGCTTTTTCTAAAGGTTTTGTAAAACCCAATAAATCTTTCATAAAAACAGGAAAGCGAGTAGCTGTCGTAGGTTCGGGGCCAGCAGGTTTAGCTGCCGCCGCACAATTGAACAAAGCAGGGCATGATGTGACGGTTTATGAACGTGATGATCATCCCGGAGGTTTGTTAAGATATGGAATACCTGATTTTAAACTGGACAAGAAAGTCGTAGAGCGCAGAATTGCTTTGATGGAAGAAAGCGGGGTAGTTTTTGTATGCAATACAGAAATAGGTAAAGATATAGAAGCGAAAGAGTTAGTGAAAGAATACGATGCGGTTCTTTTAGCAGGGGGCTCGATGGCCCCACGTGAAATGCCAATTCCGGGAAGAAACCTGAAAGGGATTCACCATGCTATGAACTTCCTGAGACAATCTAACAAGAGAGTAAGCAAAATTGCTTTCGAAGAAGAAGATATTCTGGCAACTGGAAAAGATGTAATTGTTATTGGAGCAGGAGATACAGGTTCAGACTGTATTGGAACCGCTAACCGACAAGCTGCAAAATCTATTGTTCAGTTCGATAGGAATGTAATTCCCCCAACAGAAAGACCAGAATATCAGCCCTGGCCAAATGTGCCAAAATTGTTCAAACCTTCGTCTTCTCAGGAAGAAGGTGTTAACAGAACCTTCAATATTGTTGCTAAAGAGTTTATAGGCGATGAACAGGGACATGTAAGTGGTGTTAAGGTTATTGATGTAATGTGGGAAGTAGAACCTAATGGAAGACCTATTAGATCTTCGATCGTAGAAGGCTCTGAGAGAATTTTACCTGCACAATTGGTATTGTTAGCATTGGGTTTTGCAAATCCTGTTTACGAAGGAATGCTTGAGCAGCTCAATGTAGGATTAGATGCCAGAAATAATGTTTCTGCCACAGAAAAAGACTACAGAACTAATGTAGACAAAGTGTTTGCTGCTGGCGATATGAGAAGAGGGCAATCGTTGGTAGTTTGGGCAATCTCTGAAGGTAGAGAAGCTGCTCGCGAGATTGATAAATATTTAATGGGATTCTCCAAATTGGAAAGCAAAGATGGCGTAGATGTCTTTGCCGATGTATTCTGATCAACTTAAACCATCCATAAACGCAGGGTTTGTCGGTAAAATGGCAAACCCTTTATTTTTCCGACGGATTTTTCTTTTTGTTAAGCAGTTTTTCTACAAAAGCTTTTTGTCTGTTTTCTTTTGTCTTTGCCTGCTTGGCAGTTAACAGCCAAACCACATATTCTTTTTTGTGCGTATAGCTAAGGCTGTCAAAGAAGGTCTTTGCTTTTGGTATGGGCTGTAATAAAGCTTCTAAATAATCCGGAAGTTTTATAATCCTGTTCTTGACATCAATAAATTCACCCAGCTCATTATTTGCAATAGCTGCATTACTAAAACTGGACACTTTAACTGCTGTGATCAGTTTTATTTGCAGTGCCGTCCAGTTTTTGTCGATAGCAACAGAAGCAACAGGTCTCAATCCGTATTTCTCCAAATCTGTCCAGGAAGACATCATTTCCAGATCTGTGGGAATGTCAGAAGTTTTTTTCGGGTAGCAAATCCAGAATAGGATTTTTGTAGATAAACTGAATTGAAGTTTGTCTAATGCACTATATAACTCATCGCTGTTTTTTGCGAATAAAATAATAACATCTCTATTTTCTTCGGTAGCGACGATGTCGAAACCCTTTTCAATCTCGTTGATAAAGTCTAAAAATTCATGAGGGGCATTTTGCATGTAGACCTTTTGTCCCGATTTGATTTTTAGTCTTTTTATCAATGATTGGTCCATGGTTTTTTATTTGTTCAATTTCGAGAAAAAATCCCACAGTACAATGCCCGTACTAATCACGATATTGAAGGAATGCTTAGTCCCAAACTGTGGAATTTCTATGCAGGTATCAATCTGTTTCATTACTTCTTCGCTTACGCCGTTTACTTCATTCCCAAAGAATAAGGCAAATTTTTCGTTGGGATCCGGTTCAAAATCTAAAAGGCTTACGCTGTTTTCTGCTTGTTCTATGGCAATAATTTGATAACCTTTTTCTTTTAAATCGCTAACAGCATCAGCTACATTGTCGAAATATTTCCAATCTATAGACTGCGTAGCGCCCAAAGCAGTTTTCTCAATCTCCCGATGCGGAGGTTGGGCAGTAATTCCGCAAAGGTACAAAGCTTCTACAGCAAAACCATCTGCCGTTCTAAAAGCAGAACCTACATTGTGCAAACTTCTTACATTATCTAAAACGACAACTATCGGCAATTTATCCTGATTCTTAAATTCTTCTACAGAAGGACGATTTAATTCATCCAGCTTCAGCTTTCTCATGGCGCAAAGATAATCAGCATCATGCTGTATATCCTATTATATTTCTTGATATTTGCAGCATGAATGAAAAGCTGAGTCCGTATTTACAGAAAATAGGTGTTGAAAAATTGAACGATATGCAGCTGGAGGCTTTGGCTGCATTAGAAAAAAATAAAAATCTGCTATTGCTTTCGCCAACCGGATCTGGCAAAACTTTAGCTTTCTTACTGCCGCTTTTATTGAAGCTGGAATCAAATAAAAAGGGTGTTCAGGCAGTTGTAGTTGTGCCTTCCAGAGAATTGGCTTTGCAAATAGAACAAGTCTTTAAATCTTTACAGACTGGTTTTAAAGTGACATGCTGTTATGGAGGTCATTCGGTGAAAATAGAAACAAGCAGTTTATTAAATGATGCACCAACCTTAGTTGTAGCTACTCCGGGCAGGTTAGCTTTTCATATAAGAGAAGGCAATTTCGATCTCTCTACAGTAGAAAACCTGGTTATGGATGAGTTTGATAAATCTTTAGAACTGGGTTTCGAAGATGATATTACCTACATTGTGAGAGAACTTTTTAAAGTACAGAGCATGATTTTAACTTCGGCTACTCAGTTTGAAGAATTACCTGCTTTTATAGCTTCCAGAGATTTTTTTCAACTTAATTTTCTACGAAAAGAAGAACATAAACCGGGCTTTACAACTGAAGTTATTCAGTGTGAATCTAAGGATAAGCTAAAAGCATTACTACATTTATTATGCAAGTATCCAAACGAATCGACTTTGGTTTTCTGCAATTTTAGGGAAGCTACCGAGCGTGTTTTTGAAATGTTGAGTGATAAAGGTATTTCTTCTGTTGTTTATCATGGTGGCTTAGATCAGCAAGACAGGGAAAAGGCTTTAATCAAGTTCAGGAACGGAACGGCTGCTGTTATTGTTAACACAGATTTGGCTTCGAGAGGCCTGGATATTCCAGATGTGCAGCATGTTATCCATTATCAGCTTCCGCTAAATGAGGAATCTTTTATTCACAGGAATGGCAGGACAGGAAGAATGAAGGCCGAAGGATTGGTACATTTGTTATTGTCTGACGAGGAATATAAACCAGAATATATTACCGACTTTACCGAAATTGAATTTGAAGGTGGAGATTTGCCTTTGCCATCAGCAACAGAATGGGTCACTTTTTACATTGCTGCGGGAAAAAAAGATAAGATTTCTAAAATGGATATTGCAGGACTTTTCTATAAAAAGGCATTTTTAAATAAGGATGATTTAGGCATGATTACTTTACAGGATAAGATGTCTTACGTAGCTGTGAAGAGAAAAAAATCCAGAAAAGTATTGGAAGTATTGAAAAACGAGAAGATAAAAGGGAAGAAGTACAGGATTGGAATTGACGCATGATACAAGAAATAAGGTGAATAAAATATTAACAATGCACACACTGGTGCAAGTGTCCGCTTGTATCTCTAGAGTTTATGTGAGCACAAGCGGATGCTTGCGCTATGTTATGCATGCTTGAACTACTATGGAGAATATCTGAATAGTTGTAAGTTTTAAGTTGTTATTTAGGGAGCTTACAATTTTCTTTCGTAAATAAAAAAGTCCGAACAACTTGTATTTTCGGAGTCTTCACCTGTATATGGATATTTGTTGGGAATGTGTTCTAAGAGTTGCCAATTCGAAATATTGTCTGAGATGAATCGTGTAAATTTTCGGGTTTTTTCGTGAAAATTCGCTCGTTTGTCATTATCGTGAGCGTAGATTATTACAAATTTTTCTGCTGCGGAAAACAGCTGTCTAATGTGTTGCTCGTAAATTTTGTATTCAACCAAATGGTAAATCACATCAAGCGAAAGTGTGAGTTCGGCTGTTTGATTGGTGTAATCGCCCAATAATAAAAAATGTTTTTTCTTGTCGTTAAAAAATAATTTTTTGCATATTTCCAGTGCTGTTGAACTGACATCAAAACCAGTATAATCTGGATATTCTGCTAGTGTAAGCTGATTTCCATCGCCACAACCGAATTCTATAATAGTTTTTACATTGTTTTTTCGGACAAAATCGTTCAAAACTTCGGCTTTAAATTTTGCTAAGTTGTTGTATGAACCTGCACCCGAATTTCCGCCTTTGGAATAACGGTCTTCCCAATATTTTTGAGATCCTGGAAACGGATTTCTAAGTTCCTTGATTTTTGTAACAACATATTCTGGCAAAATTGCTTTGATAATTTCTTTCATTGTTGTTTTTGCTTGTTTAATTATTTTATCGGCTGTCCTTTACAATGACAGCTAACATTGGGAAGTTTGTCAGGGTTCACCTTAGTGCTTCCAGCTTTGTTATACGAACATAAGCATTTGATGTGGATTTATTATCTGCGACTTTAAAAAGTTCACTTCCTTCAAAGTAATTGGATTTTGATATTAGTGGACGTTTGTATCTCTTGATACTGATTAATGTAAGGAAAAGCTGATACTTACGTAACTATGTGATTTTGTCTGTTACTGTATTAAGCTTATATTTAAATATTCTCCCGTTTTTTATTACAAAGATTTAGTGCAAAAGACGTAGGATGAACGTAAGATCAACGTAGGACAGTAACAGGTATAAAAGCCAGCTATATACTGGTTTAGCTATAGCCCGACATGTCCTTTAGAACATGTCGAACAATGGTTATTTATAGTCATAGATTTTTATACTTATATCTCCAGATCTCCTTCTCTTCCAATATCGCTGCGTTCTCCGGTAAAAACAGATAGGGCCATTTTAGCCAAAGCAATTAGCTGACCGTCTTTGCTTTCCCAATAATGTGCTTCCGTTGGAATAACTTTTATCAGGCTTATTGAAGGATCATCTTTGTCTTCAAACCAGGTATTAAAGGTAGGTTGCCATAGTTTTTCTACTTTTTCCTGATCTATAGTAATTTCGGAAATGCCGTAAACGTTTAGAAAATCTGAATATGTAGATGCCTGAAAGAACAGGTGAGTAAAAGGATCTTGCTCTATATCTTTGTTTTTAGCGCTGTCTTTTTTGCTTATGAACCAGATATTGCCGTCATCGTCAACTTCCAGAGCGGTCATGGGAATGGCGTTGGTTGGGATACCTGTTTTTATTCCGGTACAAAAGAAACAGGTTTTTGCTTTTTCAATTAAAGCTTTTAGTTTTTGGACAGCTTCTTGTCCTTGTAAATCATGAACTAAAGAATCATTATTGTTTTCCATAATAAATAGTGTTTGTAGATAAACTATTATACAAACACTATTCCATTCAGTTATGTATGAAGTTATTTATAAAAAATAAGCCTTCCATATTAACCAGCCCAATCAATATCCTTTTTCAGCAGATTCAGGGTTTTTTCTTCCAGACTGTTTGGTTCGGCCTGAAAATTATAGACCCACGAAGCCATTGGAGGCATGCTCATAAGTATCGATTCGATGCGCCCGTCGGTTTCCAGGCCAAATTTAGTTCCCGAATCGTACACTAAATTAAATTCTGCGTAACGGCTTCTGCGTTGGAATTGCCATTGTTTTTCTTCCAATCCGAATTTTTTATTTCGGGTTTCTTTCACCAATTCTGTATAAACAGGTACAAATGAACGGCCTACATTTTTGGAGAAATCAAAAATATTATCCCAGCTGATTCCTGTATTTTCCGGAGTAAGCCTGTCATAGAAAATACCGCCTATTCCCCGGGTTTCATGCCGGTGTTTGATATAGAAGTAATCGTCTGCCCATTTTTTGAATTTCGGATAAAATTCTAAATTGGATTGATCGCATACATTTTTAATATGGTTATGAAAGAAACGCGCATCTTTATCTATAATATAATGCGGAGTCACGTCTATACCTCCTCCAAACCATTTTAATGACTGATCATCATTAGAATCCATTTCAAAATAACGGATGTTCATATGAATAATAGGCACCCATGGATTGTGCGGATGAAGTACAATAGAAACACCGGTAGCAAAAAACTCTTCTTTATCCGTTTTAAATGCTTTCTTCACAGCTTCGGGCAACTTTCCATAAACAGCAGAAAAATTAACACCGCCTTTTTCAATCAAATCTCCATTCTGGATTACACGGGTTCTTCCACCGCCACCGCCAGGTCTTTCCCAATTTTCTTCTTCAAATAGGGTAAGTCCATCCAGTTGCTCTAACCCGGAAGTAATTTCGTCTTGTATCTTTTTGTAATCTTCTGCAATCCTATCCTTATTCAACATCAGCTTATTGTTAATTTTAATTTATTTCTATACGCCGCGAGCAGCATTGTTCTGGAAGCAAAGCCTTCCAGGTCCTCACCGTCAAAAATGGGAATTAATTGGATATTTGTTTTATCGAAAATATCTATAATTTCCACAACAGAGGATTTCAGATTCAATTTTATCTCATTGGATAATATCAGTTCCCGGGCTGTAATATTTTCCTGCAGTTCCGGATTAAGTAAGATCTTTCTTACCCTATCGAAGGTAATAAATCCTCTATATGTATGCTCCTGATCGTAAATCGCAATAATATCGGCGTCAGATTTTCTAAACTGATGCAGAATATCTGCAAGAGAGCAATCTCCTTCCATTACTTCAAAATTCCTGTTAGTGATTTCATGGATTTTGATAAGCGATAAGATATTGTCATCATAATTCTCAGAAAATACTTTTTTCTCTTTAATCAAGCTCTTCAAATCCATAGAGTAAGGTTCGAAGAATTTGGCAATAAGATAAGACGAAGTAGAAACAATCATTAACGGTATAATCAATTCATATCCTCCGGTTATTTCTGCGATCAGGAAGATTCCGGTAAGCGGCGCATACATTACCCCACTTAAAATTCCACACATGCCTACTAATGTGAAATTGCCTAACGGAAGGTTTTTTAAGCCGAATTGATCAAGGCAGACTGCAAAGAAAAATCCTAAAAATGCCCCCGTAAATAAAGAAGGAGCAAAGTTACCGCCACTACCTCCACTGGATAAAGTGATGGATGTAGCGAAAGTTTTTGTAAGTATAATAAGACCAGAAAAAGCAATGATTGTCCATTGATTGTATCCGCTGAAATTAAAGAAGGTTCCTTTTAAAATTTCCTGCGGTGTATTGGAAGCCAGATATTTTATACTTTGGTAACCCTCTCCAAATAACGGGGGAAACAAAAAGCATAAAAGAGCCAATATTAGTCCACCCAATAAGGCTTTTGAGTAGCTATTCCATTTTATGTAATTATGAAAGAAAAAATCAACTTTTTTCGCCATTCTTACATAGTAAATAGATACTAAACCGCTAAGTATGCCCAAAAGAATATACAGTGGGACATTTTGATGGTTAAATTCACGGAGTGCCTCAAACTCGAATAAAATATCGTTGTTTAAAATAATTTTGGAGAGCAAGGCTCCTGTAACGGCAGAGATAATTAGCGGAATAAAATCGGAAAAAACTACACCAACCAAAAGTATTTCCAGAGAAAACATGAGGCCTGTGATTGGAGCATTAAAGACGGCCGCAATGCCAGCTGAAGAACCACAAGCTAAAAGCAATACCCTTTCACGATAAGAAAGGCGGTAAGTTCTGGCATAATTGGAGCCGACAGCTGCGCCTGTAACTGCAATTGGAGATTCAAGACCTGCAGATCCGCCAAAGCCTATTGTTAAGGTACTGGCGATTATCTGTGAATACATTTTATATTTAGGTACAACGCCGGAACGCTGTGAAATATCCTGTAAAATGGGGGCAATTCCTTTTCCGTCTTTTCCTTTTAGAAAAACCTTTACAACCCACACTGTCAGCAATAACCCAGTTAAAGGGAGGAATAGGTTGAGGTACGGATAGTTGAAAAAATTAAGCTGCTCTGTTACCAATGTATTGATATGATGTACAGCCGTTTTTAAGATAATTGCCGCAGTCCCAGCAGACAAGCCTACAAGTATTCCAGACAGCACCAGAAACTGGTTTCTTGTTAAATGTTGATTGATATACCTGATTACTGCTTTGTGCCGCTGAAAATAATTCATTTTATTCTTCTATATAATCGAGATCTTTGCCATAGGTCTCTTCCAAATTATACACTGAGATAAAAGCTATAGTTATACAAACTGTACCTACCATTAAAGCCGCATTGATAATTCCCAGTGGTGTTTTCAACCATTCGAAGCTCAATGTTACCAGAACAAGAGAACCACGAATAAAGTTTGGAACTGTTGTAGTTACTGTAGCTCTTAAATTAGTGCCAAATTGTTCTGCTGCGATGGTTACAAAAATAACCCAAAAACCGGTCGATAATCCCAAAAGCACACAAATTATATAAAACCTTTCTGTTGTCATTTCTGACGAGAAAAGATAAATAAGCACACTTATTAATGTAGCTACTAAAAAGCCGGCTACTACTTTTTTTCTGGTTTTGAAATATTGGCTCAGTAAGCCGGAGATCATATCACCTATAGAAATCCCTAAATAGGTGAACATAATTCCTTTTCCGGCACTTAAAGGTTCTGTTGCTCCTAGCGCATCACCAAATTCCGGAGCAAAGGTAACTAAAATACCTACAACAAACCATGTTGGCAGGGCTATAAGCGTACAGTTAAGATATTTCTTAAACCGTTTCCAGTTGCCTAAAATCATCATAAAGTCGCCCTTTCTGATGTTTTTATCTTGTATTTTATGGAACATTCCTGATTCAAATACGCCTATACGCAGAATTAACAGAATAATTCCCATTCCTCCGCCAATAAAGTAGGCGGTTTGCCAGGCAAATTTGTCTCCAATTAATCCGGCAGTAACCGCACCAAGCAGACCAATAGAGGCAACCAGCATAGTGCCATAACCGCGTTTTTCTTTACTCATACTCTCTGTAACCAGCGTAATGCCTGCGCCCAGTTCGCCTGCCAGACCAACACCGGCAATAAACCTTATTACACCGTAAGCAAATACATCAGTCACAAAACCGTTGGCAATATTAGCAGCAGAATACATTAGAATAGAACCAAACAGTACCTGCAGTCTTCCTTTTTTATCCCCCCATATTCCCCATAAAAGACCGCCAACAAGCATTCCTATCATCTGGGCATTAATTAATGTTACGCCTACAGACAGCAGGTCTTCATCTGCTACACCAATACCTTTAAGGCTGGCAACCCTGATAACAGAGAAAAGTACGAGGTCGTACATATCTACAAAGTAGCCTAAAGAAGCTACAATAATCAGTAAAACAATGTTTTTGTTCGATTTAGAATCAGTTGTGGAATTCATATATCCGTTTAAATTTCAGGTTTCAAACATCCGAAAAATCTGAATAAGTTGAATTCCTATTGTAATATTTTTTTCATAATAGCCATCTCTTTCTGTATGTAGGTTTTATTTTAAGACCTTTGCGTCTCATGAATGTGAATGCTAACATATTGAAATGGGCGCTTAGAATGTATCCACCTTTGCTTTTGCAGAGGATTTGGGTTGTTCGTTTTGCAAAGGATTTTACTTCGGTAGAAGTTAAGATCAATAAAAGCCTGTTCAATAAGAATTATAACGGGACTATTTTTGGCGGAACTATTTTTAGTGCCGGAGATCCTTTTTTTGCTGTTCTGTTCGATCAGGTTTTTAAAAAAAGAGGTTATAAAACAATAGCCTGGTTAAAAAGTGCGCATATTCAATATCTGAAACCTGGAGATACTGATCTGTTTTTTAAGATAGGAATTACCGATAAAGATATTTCAGAAGCTCAGATTGCTATGGATTCTATAGGCAAGTTTGTGAAAACTTATCAAATTGAGATAAAAAATAAAAGGGGCGAATTGTGTGCTGTTATCCAGAACGAGGTATATATCCGAAATTTGGGCAAACATCAAAATGCTGTTCGGGGATAAATTAGTGTGAAGCATGAGGAAACTTTTTTCTGGATACAAACAGCATTATAGGGATAATTTGGTATTGGCCATTCCGGTTGTTATTTCGCAATTGGGGCATACGCTGGTACAAACGGCAGATAGCATTATTGTAGGTCATTTTGCGGGGACTATCTCACTTGCGGCGTCTTCTTTAGTTCATAGTATTTTTATGGTAACGATGGTTGTTGGAATAGGTATTTCCTATGGTCTAACACCATTAATTGCACAGGAAAACGGGCGAGGGAATAAAACTGAATGCGGAAAGCTTTTGTCAAACAGTTTGTATCTGAATATTGTGACAGGAATCTTATTGTTTCTGTTTATCTATTTAGGATCGGTATTTTTAATCAATCATCTTAAACAGGACGCTACAGTAATTGCAGAGGCAAAGCCTTATCTTAACGTTTTAGGTTTTTCTATTATTCCTTTAATGGTTTTTTTAACGTTTAAGCAGTTTGCGGAAGGCTTAGGCTTTACAAAGCAAGCCATGATGGTTTCTATTTGGGGAAATGTACTGAATGTAATTTTAGGAGTTACCTTTGTTAAAGGTTTGTTTGGTATTAAACCTATGGGGTTGATAGGAGTGGGGTATAGTACTTTAATAGATCGCAGTCTAATGGCGGTGGTAATGGCCGTGTATGTTTTCAGATCTAAACATTTTAGAGATTATCTCAGTCAATTTGCTTTTCGTTTAATAGATAAGGTCAGAATGTGGAAGATTTTTAAGATTGGTTTGCCTACAGCATTACAATATACTTTTGAGGTAAGTGCATTTAGTGGAGCGGCTATTTTAATAGGTACTATTGGTGCGGTAGAACAAGCGTCGCATCAGGTAGCCATTAATTTGGCGGCAATGACTTATATGATGGCCAGTGGTATTGCTTCTGCTGCGGGGATAAAATCAGGAAATAATTTTGGAAAGAGAGATTTTTTAAATTTGCGACAGTCAGCCTTGGCCAGCTATCACATAGCAATAGCCTTTATGTGCTTTACAGCTATCTTTTTTGTAGCCTTCAACGGGTTTTTACCAAAACTATTTACAGATGATGGTTCAGTCATAAACATCGCATCAGGATTGCTGTTAATAGCTGCTTTATTTCAGCTTTTTGACGGAACACAAGTAATTGGCTTGGGAGTGCTGAGGGGTATGGGAGATGTAAATGTCCCAACATTAATTACGTTTGCCTCGTATTGGATTTTTGGCTTACCCATAGGTTACTTGTTAGGTATTGTAATGGGGATTGGTGTAAATGGTATTTGGTTAGGACTAACACTAGGATTGTTAGTAGCTAGTTTACTTTTGTTTTTTCGCTTTAATATGCTTACCAAAAAATATAATAAAACATTGGTGTCTTTAAGCTGATACCTGATTTTTAAACTTAATATTAATAGATAAGATCAATTTTTGAATTTCAACTTTTTACTTATAAAATGGATACGAACAAATTATTAAAGAACTTTAGATTTATTGCTTATTGGGAAGGTTGGTCTTATCTGGCCATTTTTGTCACCATGATTTTTAAATATGTATTCAAAATGGGAACTGCAAACTTTATCGTAGGTTCTGTGCATGGTGCGCTGTTTATTATATATATGATTTTGTTATTACTTTTATTGCTGAATAAAAGAATTAATTTCATGCAGGCAGTAATAGGTTTTATAGTTTCTTTAATTCCATTTGGGACATTTATCGCCGAAAAGAAATGGTTTTCTAAATGGTAGATTTAAGTGTTTTTCATCCTAATTTGAACTTATCTAATGCAAATAACAAACGAAGAAGAATTAGCAGGTATTAAAGCTATTAGTAAGGCTGTAGCAGATACGCTGAAAGCGATGTCCGACTATGCCAAAGAAGGAGTTTCTACTAAGGAACTGGACGATTTTGGAGGTGAATTTTTAAGCAATTTAGGTGCTAAATCGGCTCCAAAATTAACTTATGATTTCCCGGGATGGACCTGTATTAGTATAAACAACGAAGTTGCCCACGGTATCCCCTCAGAGAAGACAATATTGAAAAATGGAGATTTAATCAATATAGATGTTTCTGCGGAATTGAATGGTTACTGGGCAGATAACGGATGTTCTTTTGTTATTGGAGATGATGTAAACAATCATGCTAAACTGATAGAAACCTCTAAAAATATTCTCAAAAAAGCTATTTCCCGAATAAAAGGCGGAGTGAAGATTAATGAAATTGGTAAGTTCATAGAAACTGAAGCTAAAAGGAACGGTTTTAAAGTAATTAAAAATTTGACAGGACACGGAGTGGGAAGAAGTTTGCATGAAGAACCTCATGAAGTCGCCAATTTTTACGATAAATACAATCAGACAAGATTCAGAAAAAACTCTGTTGTAGCTGTAGAGACATTTATTGCTACTCATTCTACATTTGCAGATACTTTATCTGATGGCTGGACCTTGGTAGGAAATAACGGAGGTTTTGTTGCACAGCATGAACATACTATTCTGGTAACAGACGGAGAGCCTAAAATTCTTACCACAGGCAATGGAGTTTGGGATTAGCCGATTCTCGGTTTTTAGCTTTAATATTCAACTTGATTTGAAGTTTCCACTTTAAACTTTTAACTTTCTGTAAACACTGGTCTATGGGAATCAATAAATGGTTAAGAGTAAGTCTTGTTTTTTTGTTCTTGCTGTCATCCTGCAATAGTATTAAACAAAGCCCTTTAAATGCTTATTTAAAAAGTAGCAATTGTAATCAGCAAAACTTATCTTCCTATTCAACAGAACAGTTGCCAATTCCATTGCATAAACAGAACTTGGACCCCTTTTTTGCAAGCAAGCTATCTCCTAAAGCTTTAAATGTGGCCAATTCAATTGGAATATTAGACCTTCTAGCTAATTATTATCAAAAGGAACTGGCGTATAAACGAAAATCTTCTACCGAAGCAAAATTAGATATGATAGATCTTTCTCAATCTATCAATCAAAAGATAAATATCGCCTCTTTGGAAATTTCGGCAGTGGCGTCTGAACTGGATTGTGAAGAAGAAAGAACTCAGCAAATTGCAACCTATTTAAGTAATCTGGAATCTGACAAAGAATCCAAATTAACGGTTGGTGCAATTGTAGTGGGAGCAACAAGTGCGATTTTAGCGGGCCTGTTTATTAATAGTAAGCATGATGATGTTGGCGATTATATCGGATTAGGAGCAGGTATAGCAGAAGCAGGACTGGGGTTGGCTATATTGGCTAATAAGAAGAAAGTGGACTTTTATCATGAGAGAAATGCATTGCGGGATATTTGGGAAGGTCACGAAACATCCACTATTTTCTCACCAGCTATCTGGTATTATCTAAATTATTACAATGAAGAAGAACCAGAAAGCAAATCTTTGCGTTATCAGATTATCGATAAATGGATGAACTTTGGGCAAATTGCCGAAACTAAGAATTCGGAATCGCGAAGAGCATTAATAAATTTATATTTTGGAACCGGAGGGAAATACACTTCCGAGCAATTGAAAAACAGAGCAGATATGCTGGATCAATTGGAGTCGAATATTACATTAATGAAGCAGGATTTGAAAAGCTTAGCTATTGAATTTGAAAACAGTAAAATGAAAGCGCAATGAAAAAACTAATTGGATTCTTATTTCTGGTAATTATTATAAACAGTGCTTTTAATACCGATATTAAAGAAAGCGATGTACCAGAGGCTGTGAAACGAGGTTTCAAAAAATTATATCCTAATAGTTATGTTTACGAATGGGAGTTCAAAAAGAAAAGTAATGTTTACGAAGCCGAATTCTATTTAAAAGGGGAGAAGTATAAGTCTTATTTCGATGCACAGGGAGAATGGCAAAAGACCGAAATTGAAGTTAAGAATAAAGCTTTGCCAGAAGTAATCTCAAAGCAGCTGGCTCAAACGAAATATGCCAATTGGAAAATTGACGATGTCAAAAGACAACTGACCCCAAAAACTAAAAATGTAATTTATATAGTTGAAGTAGAACAGGGCAAACAGGAAACTTGGCTTAGTTTTTCACTTGATGGGAAACTGTTGTCAGAACAGCCAAAGAAGTAACTCAGTTATGCATTAATGAATATAAAGAGGTTGTTTCATAATCGAAATTGTCATCCCGATACTCGGGAAGCGGAGTCGAAATGTTCTTTGATTGTTCAGAAAAAGACTTCTACTTCGCTCAG
>NZ_JBEBVH010000070.1:0-16293 GCF_040392825.1 Pseudopedobacter sp. | reverse complement strand
AAGGTTTTCCTTGTTTACCCCTCTTTGTCGTAACCAACACAACCCCTTTTGCACCTGCAGCTCCATATATAGCAGCTGAAGCATCTTTGAGAAAGGTAAAGCTTTCAATCATCGATGGATCGAGATTGTCGAATGTACGGTCACCTACTGGCATTGTAATCCCATCAATAATATATAACGGTTCATCTGTTGCACCGTAGTTCGCTGCGGTTTCCGAAGCTGTAGAGTTCCGTATATTCAAGGTAATTGACGAACCAGGGCGACCAGAAACTTGATCTACACTTACCCCAGCAATACGATTCCTCATGGCTCCAGCAATATTTGGTGCCGGAATATCCATCAATTCTTCACCTTTAATAGTTGCCACCGACCCTACTAGCTCTGATCTCGTTTTTTCACCATATCCCACAACAACAACTTCATTCAAAGTAGAAGTAGATTCATTTAATACAACTGTAATATTTGTAGTTCCGGTTGCTTTTACTTCTTTGCTTTCAAAACCTAAAAAACTAAAAACTAAAGTTTCGTTTCCATTAGGTAAATTCAACCTAAATACCCCATTTACATCGGTAGCTGTGGATGTACGAGTTCCCTTAATAGTAACGACAACGCCGGGTAAAGGTTCACCCTTACTGTCTCTAACAGTACCTGTAACGTTAACAAAACGGGCAGCTTCTTTCCCGTATTTCTCCAGCTTTTTTTCCTTAGCTTCCTTTGCTTGAGCGCCTGGCATTAAAAGAGCGACCATTAAAGGCACATAAACCGCCTTTAATTTTTTGCTTTTTTTCTGCAGCCTTTGTAAAGATAATTCCATTGCTTTTCTCTTTTTCAAATGATTGATTTGGTTTATAATGATGGCATCCAAATATATTTTCGCCACTCATGAAGAATGACAATATCTGACGCTTTTGATTTTACACTCCGGTCTATAATCCTAATCTAGAACCAAGATACGAGGCTATTGTTTTGATTTATTGTACCATCTTATCAATAGTTTATAGTATGTTATTAAACAAAAAATACCTTACTTAATTTAAATAGGATTATTAATTTAAAGAACCGATAGACTACTATCCAAAGTATTCTCAAACAAAAAAGGAAGATTAAAAACCTTCCTTTTTTATAACTTGATAACTACAATTAATATCCGTTATTTCCAAATTCGGCTGAATTCGATATTGCATCCAGGAACGATTGAGGAATCGGACGTTTTGTATGTTTTGCTTCATTGAAGTTTTCCGAAACAATAGGGTTTGTAGACTGTAAATATGATTTAGTCAATCTGTTAGTACGCTTCAAATCATACCACCGTAAGTGTTCCCCTGTTAATTCTCTTGCTCGCTCTTTTAAAATAAAGTCGATATTCATATCCGCTGCACTTACTTCCATCTCGCCTTGTCTAGATATAACAGCCGCTCTCTTTCTTAATGTATTTATATATTGAACAGCTTTTGCCTGGTCGTTACTAGCTAACAAAGCAGCTTCAGCTGCTATTAAATAGACCTCACCTAATCGTAAAATTGGAATATCTCCTAACCAATATTGATTTGTATAAGCATATAATTTAGCAGAAAATTTCCTCATCGCCGGAAACATATTCATTAACCCTTCGCCTTTTGGATAGTCTGCCGCAACCTTATAGTCTCCATTTGCTTTAAATAAATCTGATGGATCTACAACCAAAGCTGGAATCAATCTCTTTTGTGAAACAGGAATCACCCAGTTTGGAGTCATTACAGCTAAGCCCTCATCCGAAGTCATATTTTGCTCTTCCTCCAGGCTAGCTCCCCATTCCCAAAAATAGTCGGGCCCTGTATAAGCCGCTACAGTATTTTTTATTTGATGATTCAGTAAAGATTGATCTTTGCCGTAAAGATCTATCATGCTCTGGGAAATGGACTTGTTAGAAGAAGCATAAAATTTGTACCTGAAAGTTTCCGAAAAACGCGTATCTGCCGGACTTTCAACTGGTTCAAAAACTTGTGTTAGTAGATATTTTGTAGGTTTAAAATAATTACTATTAGCTCTTCCATATAAAACGCTAGTCTCTCGTGTTCCCCATTCTGCACCTTTTCCTCTTAAATCCGGAAGATAATATTGACGTGTCCTCCCTCTATTAAAGTTTTCAGGATTACTGCCTGTTGGATCAACTGCCTGTACAAATAAAAACTCAGTATTATTTTTATTGTTACTTCCTTTCCAAAGTTTAGTATAGCCCGACTCAGTATTATCCGAAGTATAAAGACTAGCTTCGTAAGAAGCTGCATTATTGATCAGTTCCTCTGCTGTTTGCAAAGCTAACCTTCCATACTCTTGACTATCCCCCAATCTTGTTCTTTGTAAATAGGCTTTTGCCAACATAGCATACGCCGCTTTCTTGCTTATTCTACCCCTTAATTGTTGGTGTACTGGTAAATTTTCACAAGCGTATTTAAGATCGGAAATAATTAAATCGTAAAATTCCTTTTCAGAACTTCTTTTTGGCTTAACATCTACACCTTCTACAGCCGAAGATGTTGTTCTTAAAACTACATCTCCGAATTGTTCAACCAAATGAAAATTAGCAAATGCTCTTAAAAAATAGACTTCAGCTAATTTTTGTTTCAGCTCTTCTTCTCTATCATATCCCTTAACTGATGCAGAATAGTAAATAGCAGTATTACAAAAATTAATCATTGAATATAATCCGTTCCAAACAGTTGTTACTGTGCCTGTCTGAGTCGTGAGCGTGTTATTGTAGAGTGCCAAACCGTTTTCACTTGTACCATAGTTTACCCAAGAGTCGGTACCAGCTTCAGTTGGACCAATAAGGTCAACTTTACCATAAAAATAATATAAGTCCGTATAACAAGCATTTATTAATCCTTCAAAACCAGCTCGATCATTATAAGCAGTTTCGACAGACACGGTACTTGGGTTATATTCATCTAATTTGCAAGATGACAATATGTTTGAGACAACTAATAATGCTGCCAGATATTTTAACTGTTTCTTTTTCATCTGATTAAACATTAAAATGATAGATTAATACCAAAAACAAATTGCTTATATAACGGAAATTGATCTGATCCCCCAGTTTCCGGATCAATATCCCTCAATAGATGGCTTTTAGAGAAGATAATTGGATTATAAGCTGTACCATATATCCTGGCTCTTCCAATGCCTACCTTACTTAACATTTGTTTTGGCAATGTATAACCCAAGGTGATATTTTTTATTTTAAAATAGGATCCATCAACAAAAGTTAAAGCAGATTGATAGGTGCTACTTATTCCTGGAGTTAATTCTGGAGATGGGTAATCATTTGTGGGATTGGTTGGCGTCCAATAATTATACATAGCCGGTTGTGCCAATGTATTGTAATAACCTAGTATATCAGCATCAATCATCTGCCCGTATCTTGCTGTAACAAACACGCCTAAGTCAAAATTTTTGTAAGAGAAATTATTTTGTAGGCCTAACGTCCAATCTGGATTAGATTTTCCTAAAACCATTCTATCTGAAGCAGAATAGGGATGTATTCCGTTATCTGAAACACCATTAGCATCAAACTTCTCATTGGTGGCTAGTTTAATATCCCCTGGTTTTGCTCCATACTTAGCTGCTTCCGTAGCCTCGTCTGTTTGCCATACACCTATTTTTTTATACCCATAAAATGTTCCTATTGGCCTGCCAATAAACAAACCTTCTGAAACTAAGTCCTCTGCTGTTATACCATCTCCTAGATCAATTCCTAAAAGTTTTTCTTTCGCCTTGGTAAAAGTCAAAGCAGTATTCCACTTAAAATCTTTTTTAATAACATTGCGGCTATTAATAGCTAACTCAAATCCGCTATTTTTAGAGTCGGCAATATTGGAAAGCTTTGTATATGGATTTTTAGCATCTACACCACCGGCTGTGGTAGGCATCCTTCTTACATATAGTATACCTTCGGTCTTTGTCCTGTAATAGTCCATTACCACTTCCAACCTATCTTTAAAGAAAGACATATCTAATCCAATATTAGTATTATAAGCTCTTTCCCAAGTAATATCCTTGTTTCCCAAAGCAGCCTTTAATACATAAATAGGTAATATATTACTTCCTCCTAAAGTCATATTTAAATTACGAGACGTTACCTCAGTGTCCGTTTGATAGGCATTTACGTTCGCAGTCCCCGCGACACCATAGCCAGCACGTAACTTCATATTACTCAACCAGTCTTTTGTTGGTGACATAAAACCTTCATCGCTGATTCTCCATGCCGCAGCTACAGATGGAAAACTAGCCCATTTCTGAACAAGTTGAGATGCGCCATCCCAACGATTGGTTAAGGTAAGTAGGTATTTACCTTTATAACTATAGTTTAAACGTCCTGCGAAAGAAAGTTTCTTAGTTCCATAGAAAGATGATGATTTGGAAGTAATCTGCTGAAGAGCTCCGATATTATAGTAGATAAACTCATCGTAGTCCAAACCAGTACCTACAATCGAAGAATTTTCTCTTCGATTATCCTGCCATGAGCTCACTCCTGTTACTGTGAAATTATGATTTCTATTGAGTGTAAAATTATAATTAACAATATTTTCCCATATATAGCTATAACCTAAATTTGTTTCATAAGATGCTTCTTTAGGCTTATTCTCTATAGCTAAATTATAAGATCTTTCACTTGCAAAATATCCAGACCGCCCATTGCTAAATTGTGCGCCAAAATTTGAGCGAATACTTAAGTTCTTTATCGGAGTAATTTCAACATAAGGATTTATCTGCAAATTGAAATTCTTACCATTATTTACTAAGACTCCGGGCGCATAGTTTGCTATTAAAGAAATAGTTGCATCATCACCTTCTATTGGTTTAAAATTAACGGATCCATCTGGAGTATATGCTGTTCCCAAGGGATAAGTTGAGAAAGCTTTGTTTATTCTGCTATTGGTACGATTTTGATCTCTATAATTAAACGTAGATATAATTCCGACTTTAAACGCATCGCTGAATTTGTTGTCAGCTCCAGCCCTTACATTGTAAGTATTCAATTTATCATTTTTATATACACCTTCTTCTCCTATATAACCCAATGATAGATAGCCTTGAGTTTTCGCAGTGCCCCCTCTCACAGAAATATGATGATTTTGTTGTATACCAGTCTGGAAAGTAGATTCTGTCCAATCCAGCCACTGTTGACTCTCTATTGCATTAATTGCCGGAGTGGAAATATTAAGATCAGATAAATTGTTCGCATAAGAACCGTGAGTATTAAAATATTTATCTTGTTGATACTGCAACCAGGAGTCACCAATTAACGCTTTAGGATATTTAGACACCTCATTTACACCATAATAAGAATTCACGTCAATTTGAACTTTTTCTCCACTGGCTTTTTTAGTAGTAATAATAATAACACCATTAGCTCCTTCAGAACCATATATCGCTGTTGAAGATGCATCCTTTAAAACTTCTATCGATTCTATATCGTTAGGATTTAAACTGGTGATACTCCCTCCTGGGATTCCATCAATTACATATAATGGGGCCTCATTCGCAGAGATCGATCGTCTCCCTCTTAACAATACTGTTGGTTCCGCTCCAGATCTGCCATCGGTTCTCTGAATATCTAATCCTGCGACTCTTCCTTGTAAAGACTCCATAACGTTACTTACAGGATTTGCCGTAATTTCTTCGGATTTAACTGAAGAAACAGCTCCAGTTAAATCTCTTTTCTTTACTGTACCATAACCAATTACAACTACTTCGTCTAGTTTAGATATATCTTCTTCCAGTATGATATTCAAATTGCTTTGACCAGCAGCAGAGACTTCCTTTTTCTTAAATCCTAAATAATTAAAAACAAGGACTTCATTACCTACTGGTAAATTTAGATTATAAATGCCATTTTCATTTGTTACGGTCGATAAAGAGCTACCTTTAACCTGAATAATTACCCCGGGTAAAGGATTTCCGTCCTTGTCCTTAACCGTTCCTGTAACGTTGATAAATCTTGAATTAGCGATATTCGCTTTAAATAACATGTAGTTATTTGTATTGAAGTTTTCTGAATAGGCAAAACTCAAACCCGGTAAAAACACAGCCAAAAGAAAAGGGCAATAAACCAACTTTAGCCATGGCCTCTGCAAAAACACTTTCATAGTCCTTAGTCTATTTATTTAGATAATTTAGATTCTATTATTGATGTGACGTAAATGACAAACCTATACTTAAAAGGTTTATCTTCACTTAAGATATAGTATGCACCTCTGGGAGCATCGAATTAACACGTTACATTCCTCACCTTCCGTAATATTATATAGGCTTTTTTTTTATACTCAAATTTAAGAGGGGATTGACACCTTTTTTTATAGCATTTTCTCTATAAATTATACAATATTATCTTTATTACTTTTTATTGTTTTTCGCATTTTTAATGCGCTGTTGCCATTCCTCTCCCGCCTTCTTCATATTAATCCCCTGAGCTGATAAATAATTATTGATCTTACCTTTGTATTTTCCAAAAACATGATGTTTTTCCTTGGAACCAGCAGCATCCATCGCCAATTCTCGGGCTTCTGTTAAGTAAGATAATATTGTGCTTTTTTGCTCCTGTGTAAGCTGAGGCAACATTTCGTTATAGGCCTTTATTGTAATCGGTAAAACGCCATAAGTCATTCCGTCTTTAACCTGCTCCAGCTGAGCAGCATTCAATTGCTTCGAAAGCTTAGCTATATATGATTTGTGTATTTTTCTAAGTGCTTTATCCTCTTTTTGCTCATACTCCTTTATCTTTTCATCCCTAAGGTCTTTTTGAGTACTATATTTTGATTTGATAGCCTTAATATTTTCAGCTCTTCCGTCATGATGATTGCTTAAACTTCTATACTGATTCACTATAATATCTCTAACTTTATTATACTTACCCGAATCACTTATTCCCAGATTAGCAACTATTTTATCAGCTCTTACTGTGATGACTTTAGTATACTCATCTTCTTTTTGCTTTGCCGACTGACTAAAAGCCGTTTGCGCAAAGAAAATCAGAATGCACAAACCCATCACATTTTTCATTAACAACTTCATAATATTGACTTAATATTCTCTTTATCAAAGCTCCTGAAATGATGAGTAGCATTTTTATTACTTATTGCCTATTCCTTATAGGATATTATCATATTATATTTTTTGTATATTAGTGCTCAATTTTTCATTCTTCAGAATAAACTGTTAACACAAATTAATATGAAGCCATTATTTCGAAAGGTACCTGTGAAACTGGAAAGCTCTTTTACCGCCAGACACGATATTATGCCTAATTTTGGTAACATATGGCATTACCATGCAGAATTAGAGTTACATTATACTATTCGTGGTGAAGGTGTACGATTTATTGGTGATAATATCAGCAACTTTCACCCCGGAGAAATTATTTTAGTGGGAGAAAACCTATCTCATGCCTGGCGGTGTAAGGAAGAATACTATCAAAACAATCCGGATTATGAGATTGAAGCTATTGTAATACAATTTTTACCTGACTGTTTGGGAAAAACTTTCTTATCTATCCCAGAAGCATACCTGATTCCAAAACTGTATGAAAAAGCGAAAAACGGCTTAAAAGTTAAGGGCCAAACACAAAAGGAAATTGCTAAATTGATGAAGGAATGTGTTGAAACAGATGGCTTAGACCGGGTAATTGCTTTGTTAAAGATTTTGAAGACACTTGCCAAAAGCGAAGAATGCGATACTATTGTAAAAACACAAAGTGCATTTCTTCAATCTAACGAAGCGGACACCATACGCTTAAACAATGTATTTAATTATACACATAGTAATTATAAAAAAGATATCTCATTGGAAGAGATCGCCAATATATCTAACCTTAGCGTTACGTCTTTCTGCCGTTATTTTAAAATGATGACCAAAAAGACCTATTATGATTTCCTAATTGAAATACGTATAAGTCACGCTTGTCGCCTATTGGTTGAAAATAAACTTCCTACCGAGGTCATTTGTTTCGAATGTGGTTTTAATAATGTATCCAATTTCTACAGACATTTTAAAAAGGTTACCGGAATGACTCCGTTAGATTATAAAAAGAAGTACCTGAATAGAAACTGATGGAATTTTAAATGTTTAGTTTCTAATGTTGAAAAACCGCAAAGAATACTAGGATTTTCACAAAGTACGCGAAGTTCTTTTACTCTGCACTTTGTATACTTTGTGCATTCTTTGTGTACTTTGTGGTTAATCTACCAAACTTCGGTCTTCCGTCTCCCGACTTCGGACATCTCTATACTTCATACTAACTACCAGATACTGCGAAAACTACTGAACATCCAAACCATCCACATAAACATCTTTAGCGTCTATGGCTTTTAAACGGACTTTATAAGTTCCTGCATTAATCATCGTTCCGGTATTGGTATTGAAATAATTCCACTTTCCTTCTCTCGTTGGATCCAACTGGATGAGTTCCGCAGGCTTTAAAACCATTCCGTCCAAAGTCACTACTTCAACACTGGCGGTTTTAACTGCTTTAAATGGATTATGATATTTAAAAGTCAGCGAATAAACATCTGCCACACCAACTTTTATCTCAAATTCTATAATAGCATTATCTTTTCTAAAAATCAGCCTGTCTTGTTTTAAAAAATCTATTTTTTCAATTCCATCCCCTGGCTTTAAAGTATTGGCCTTATAGGTGGTTGCCGTTTTTAAATCGTATGCTGGTTGTAACCCGTTGATTTCATTAAAGAAAAGTATATAATTTGGAAAATCAAGTTTTTCAAAATTCAGTACTTCACCTTTTTCTGTACGTTTTACATAAACATTAAATTGTTCTCCTATATTGTTTTTAAACGATTCTTTGGCATCATCAAAACCTTGAGGAACATAAGCCTTAAAAGGAGTCTTTTTAATCGCCAGATAAACCGTTGTTTTTTCTTTCAGTTTTAGGCTGACATTTTCTTTTATAGCTGTATTTACTAAATATTCACTTCCAAATAATGCCGGAGTTAATGTAGAGAAGCTTCTATCTGCACTGTACCTGTTCCCTATGTCTGCCCATTTTTTTAGTACAATCTGACTATTCTCTTCCACAAAATCGCTAAAGACAGGTCTTGCCTTAATAACAGATTGATCTTTCGTAGCGATAGCAATGGCAGAAATTAATGCTTGCCCGGCTTTGACATTTGGAAAATGGATCATCAGTTTTCCATCTTTCGGCTTTGCTGAAATAACTTTCTTTAAAACCTGATCATGGCGGGCTTCTTTCCATATATCCAGATTTTTTATTTTTATTTCATCATTTACAGCAATGTCAAACAGTCTCCATTTAGAGGCACCTGTACCACCACCTGTTCCCAACCAGGGCTCTATAAAAAACAATTCAACCTGATATTCTCCATCAGGAACCTCAAATTCAAATTTCAATTCGTCTCTTCCATATCGGAATTCCTGAAATAATCCCCAATCTCTGGTATTCGAAATTGGGTCGAAAGTTCTTCGCTGACTGGCAAAGAATGTTGGAATTCCAGGAAAAGCATTTGTCCAGGAAGAAGATCCATAGGCATTAGAAGTTGTTTTTCTTCTATCGGCCAGCCATACATTTCCGAACTGATCGGTATAATCTCCTCCACCGCAATTATATCTATAGATATAATTCAAACCTGTTGTGGGTTTAATCAGTCCGCTGTCCTCAAAAGCATAAAGCGCTTCGAAATTCGGAGATCGCGTCAGATTGTTTAATACAAGCATATCTTTGGCTACAACTTTTCCGCCTACATAGCCAACCGCATAAAGTACATTGTATTTTATAAACACGTTATTAAATACGAAATGCTTTCCCAAGCCCGGATTTTTTTGTCTGGCTAAAACCGGTCCGTCAATATCATTCATCAGTGCTACCTCATCACAATTCGAATAAATATTGATATTATTCTTTACCCCGGCACTGTTCCAACGCTCCGGCCAGGTATGTGATGCTATATAAAGCATGGGTTCCTTTTGTTTGGATGCAAAGTTTGCTTTAAACATATACAATGCATCAGTCGGTTCTTCCCAGGGTGTTAATAAACCTTTATAGTTTACAGGACCAACTCTATCCAACTCGCGTAAACCCTCGCCGCCTTGTACACGTCCCGGATTATCGTGAGATGTCCACAACCAGAAATAATGGCCGGCTACTTCATTTTTCACCGAATCAGCCAAACGCACCTTGGTTTCCATAATATGTGTAAAACGGTCTTCGTTATAATCCTGCACATTTGGTAAATGCGGGCCTTCGGAATGTAAATCTAAAGTTCTCCAGGCACCATATTCTCCTACTAAAACCTGACGTTTCAAATCTTCCCCATAGGCAGCAGGCGAACCTCCGTAAGTTCCCGTCCAGTTTTGCGGGACGTCCCAGTCTGTTCCTTTTCCACCGTTACAGGTAGTCACTAAACGCTGTTTCGAAGCCGTTGGATCCAGACTTCTGATCAATTCTGTACATTCTCTGGCAAAATCTTCCGGAATAGTGCTTTCATTCTGTAATCCCCATAAAATAACCGATGGGCTGTTTCTTCTTTCCTTTACCCAATCTATTAAAAGGCTTTTAAAATTCTTTTTAAAAGCTGGATTATCGAACCATATATGTGCCGATAACTGGGTCCATAATAAAACGCCGTTGGCATCCCAAAATTCCTGGTAGCGCAAATTATGTGGCTGGTGCCCTTCTCTAAAAGAATTAAAACCTGCTGATTTCATTTGAGAAGCTCTCGAATAAACCTGTTCGTAAGAAAATGCGTGAGAATTTCCTATTAAATGTTCGTACTCTGCAATTCCATTCAGAAATACGGTTTTCCCATTCAGCATAAAGGTTTTCCCGCCATTCGGAGCCAATCCTAAAGGCCAGCTTACCCATCTGATGCCATAAGGTGTTTTTATCTCATCTATCACCTGATTATTTTCCAAAATCTGGGTTTTTAAGGTATACAGATATGGATTTTCCAAATCCCATAAAATAGGATTCGCTATTTTAGGAGACTGTTGTTTAACTACAAGTTGTTGTAATCCTTTTAAATTCTGTGTATGATTTAGTTGAAATACCGAATTTCCTTTGGCATCTAAAAAGCTCTGTTTAATAGTTACTTTTTTAGATTTCGATCCATAATTTTTAATTTCTGTTGTGAGATGTAAGGTAGCTTCTTTTTCCGAAATCTGCTCATCGTTCCAGATATGCACACCAAAAGGCTCAACCTTTACATCATTAGTTACGATTAATTGAACAGGACGAAAAATACCCATTGGTTGCGATCCTTCAGAAAAACCTCTTTCCGATGAACATCCACCATCTACCCAGGGCAAATCTCTGATCTCGGCCGGATGATCGGCTCTTACAGCCAAAATATTCTCCTGATTATTCAACAAAATTTCCTTTGAAATATCCAAAGTAAAAGTTGTTCTGCCACCGGCATGATAACCTACCTGTTTACCGTTTAACCATACCGTGGCGTAAGATCCTACTCCCTCAAAAAACAGGAAATATTTTTTATTGGTGTTTGGTTGATCTTCTATTTTGAACGTTTTCCTATACCAGGCATAACCATGTCTGTTTCCATGTAAAAGCCTTCTGTATCCTTCGTATTTATCCCAATTATGCGGAACGTTTACTTTCTTCCAATCTTTGTCATTAAATGATGCCTGATTAAAGTCGTTGTATTTTTCTTTATCAAAATCATCAGCAACAGTTTTCCACTCACTATTTAAGGAAATGGATTTCCTTATCTCTGCTGCATTAGATAAGTAAAAAGAAATTAATAAAAATATGCTGGTTAATCCGCTTCTCAATAAATTCATTTTCTATTTAAAGTAAAAATTCAAAAACCTTATGTTCTTTAAATTGTCTTCGCTTTTAATTGTTCTGGTTTGTTACGAGGCTTAATATGATATGTCGATTGAACCGAGAAACCAACAGATAGGGAGAACCACTCATCATTGCGTCATCCCGAACTCGATTCGGGATCCCATCATAAAAAGATTATTTGTATAATGAGATGCTGAAACAAGTTCAGCATGACTACCTTTTTAGCGTCATTTCAATCGCGAAAGCACTCATAAAGGAGATTTCTCCTCGTTCCCCGTTAGAAATGACGGCACTTATTATCATTACAGACATTATAATTCCTGCAAACTCCCATCAAAAACATAACTTACGCCTTTTTCAGTTTTAAACTCCTTTATCAAAGTTCCAACTTTCAAACGGCAAGTTCTTCCTGCCAAAGATTTAACCGTTAACTTTTGCAACTTGCCGTTTGACCACGAGAAATCCAGCTCAAAACCACCTCTTGCTTTCAGCCCTTTAACCTCACCCGTTTGTAAAGCCTGAGGCAAAGCGGGTAAAATTTCTATAAAAGAAGTATGACTTTGCACCAACATTTCTGCAATGCCCGCCGCTCCACCAAAGTTACCGTCTATTTGAAAAGGCGGATGTGCGTCAAACAGATTTGGATAAGATCCACCACTTTTCCCAGCCGGTGCCAACAACATCTGCATCATTTTGTAAGTATGCTCACCGTCTCTCAACCTCGCCCAGAAATTGATCTTCCACGCCAGGCTCCATCCGGTTCCATCATCACCTCTAAACTTTAAAGTTTGTTTGGTAGCTTCCAATAAATCAGGAGTCGTTTCCCAATTAATCTCATTTCCAGGATGCAATGCCCACAAATGAGAAACGTGACGATGCTTATCGTTTCTATCATCTACATCAACCATCCACTCCTGTAACTGCCCATACTTACCAATTTTATTTGGTAAAATTTGTTGTTTTTTAGTTTGGATTTCCTTTCTCAAATCCTCATCTAAACCTAAAGCCGCACTCACATTTACAAAACCATCAAATAAAGCCCTGATGATTTGATGATCCATGGTTGGACCTGCAACCAAACCACCATGCTCAGGCGAGTTCGACGGAGTGCTAATCAAACATCCGCTTATTGGATCTACAACTAAAAAGTCTTTATAGAATAGTACCGAATTTTTGATAATCGGATAATACTTTTTCAGAAAAGCTTGGTCTTTTGTAAAAGCATAATGTTCTAAAAGATGTGTTGTTAACCATGCACCTCCTGTTGGCCAAATCCCGTGATTGGAATTATTTATTGGTGCAGCTCCGCGCCAAATATCCGTATTGTGGTGTAGAACCCAGCCCGGAAGATTATAATAGTTTTTAGCTGTTTCGGCTCCACTTTTGGATAAATCTTCTATCATCCCAAAAAGTGGCTGGTGTAAATCGGAAAGGTTCAGCATTTCCGACAGCCAGTAATTCATTTCCACATTAATATTGCAAATTGGCCGGCTGTGTATTGGCTCTGGATGACGAGATCAACAAATAGCGTCCGTACTGAGCGTACAAAGCCAATAAAGCGGGATCATTAGCTGTTTTTGAAAATTCCCGAATGCGTTCATCTGTCGGTAAATCCTCTCTGGAATTTCCTCCAAAACTTAAACTGAAACGATTGTATAAACTTGTATAATCCTGTAGATGGTTTTGTTTTAAAGTCTGATAATCCAGATTTTCAGCAGATGCTAAAGTCTGTTGATTTTTAACAGATGGCTTTCCGGAAACATCCTGAAAATTCACAAAATTAGTTGCGGCAAATAGCATTAAAGTCGCTTCATCTGCACCTTCTACAACCAGCTGATTATTTTTAACACTTATCTTTCCATTCTTATTTTTTAAATGTAGAATACTTTCGCCAAACAGTGCTCCGTATTTAACTTTTACATCCAAAGCAATAGTGCGATCATCTATTTTACGAATGCTTTTTTGCGAATGAGGCGAATCAAAAGATGCTGTAAAAGTTACATTTTTCGGCTGATTAGCTTCCAGATGAATCACCAAAGTATTTTGAGGAGCATTTACAAAATACGTTCTTGTATAATTTGTTCCTTTATGGCTATAAGATGTTTTAGCCAGAGCGGAATTCAAATCCAGTTCGCGTTTATAGTTTGTATATTCCTGATGTTTAAAGTTCAGATAAATATCACCAAAAGGCTGATAACTTGCCTGATAAACCGCAGGAGCCGGAGGATTATCATCCTGAACCCAGTACTTCCAGTTTCCGTTTAAAGAAATTCCTTCTTTTACAGATTTCCCTTTCGGAAACACTCCTATATGTTGGGTGGTATCTTTATATCCTGAAATACCACCTTTATCAATAAAATTGATTACCTGGACAGCAACCATATTTTTTCCAGGCTTTAGATATTTAGCCGGAATAGTGTAATTTCTTTTTACGTCGTCTCTTTCTGAATGACCAACCAAATGCCCGTTTATATAGGTATAATCTACCTGTCTGATTTTATTTAAGTCCAGTATTAAATCCTGACCTTTCCAATTATCAGGCAGAGTAAACTGCGTTCTAAACCATAACGCACCATCCAGACCTTCTAAACCCAAAGTTTCCCAGCCTTCATAAGTCGGTACGTAAAAGCCTTTCCATGCTTTATCATTAAAACTAGCAGCGGCCGGTCCTTTCGGGTTCAGCCTCGTTTTCTCTATTTCTTTCAACCATGCTTCCTTATCTCCTGCTTCGCTTTTCAATCCCATAAACTCCTGCATAGCCAAAGCTTCAGCTTCGCGCTGCTTACCTTGCTGCAAAAGTGTTCTAATCTGCGGGAGATATTTATAAGCATCTGGTTTATTATAGTTTCGCGGACTTCCGGTCCATAAGGTTTCTTCGTTAAACTGGATTCTGTCTTGTGCCACACCTCCAAAAATCATGGCTCCGATTTTACCATTTCCAATAGGCAAAGCTTCTGTCCATTCTTTTGCAGGTTGTTTATACCACAAGACATTTTTTGATTGCTGAGCTTGAGAGACGAAAGTACTTCCCAAACCCAAACATATTAGAATCGCCTTTAACGCAGTTTTATTCATCTTATTTTTGGATATTTCCGGTTACCTGAATTTCATTTTTCACATCTGCAGCTTTATCTAAAACCTTAGCTACATTTTTCAGATTATTGTTTGTGATCACAATATCTTTAGATTGTTCGCCTTTTACAGAAACAAAAGTGTCTGTACCTGCAATAGGAAAAGAATTATGGATATAAACACCCTGAGTATTAGTTAGCTCTACCAAGGCAACTCCGGCTTTCGGCTCAAAAGTCCTGACACCGTTTACATTTACATTCGATACATTTTCGGTGGTGATGATATTTCCGCTTTTAGCATTTAGCTGAACATTGTTGAAGCTGATATCTTTGGAATTCTTAATCAGAAAGCCAGTATTCGCAGTCATGTTGACATTATTAAAACTGATATTTGAAATAGGTAATTCCTCTAAACCGTTCAGATAACCAGCTCTGTTTGTAGAAGCTGTAATATCACTAATGTGAATGTTTCTGAAAATTGGTGTTCTTTCGGAAATAGGCTCAGGATTGGTTTTTGCATACTGTAAATCCAATACAATTGCCTGATCTCTGATATTTCTCATAATGATATTGCTTACGCGGATATCTTCTACAACACCACCTCTACCTCTTGCTGATTTAATTCTAATTCCACGATCTGTACCATCAAAAATACAGTTAGTAATCGCTATATTTTTAACGCCTCCAGACATTTCACTACCTATTACCACACCTCCATGTCCGCGTAACATGGTACAATTGGTAATGGTATAATTTTCTGCTGGAATATTTACTTTTCTTCCAGAACGGTCTTTTCCGGACTTAATGGTGATACAATCATCACCAACCGATATATGACAGTTTGCAATTCTTACATTCCGGCAAGATTCCGGGTTAATACCATCTGTATTTGGAGAAGGTGGATTGTCTATTGTAATTCCATCCACTGTTACATTATCACAATATTGCGGGTTGATTGTCCAGAATGGCGAATTTTGAATCTTGATATCCTTAATCTGTACATTTTTACAGTTCATAAACTGGATAAAAGGCGGGCGTAGAAAACCTCTTTCAATCCAGCCCGGCAGATCCGGAGCCAACACATTCGGATTCAAGCGTTTAAATTCTTTTTGCCATTTGCTGTCTTCTGTTAATTTCTTTACTTCTACTTCAGAAAATCTCCACCAGTTTTTACCATGACCATCAATTAAACCACGACCAACAATCGCGATGTTTTCTACGTCTTTTGCATAAAACAACGGTGAAAAATTGATTACTTCTGTACCTTCCCATCTGGACGGAACCATTGGCAAGTAATGATCGAAATTATCGCTGAAATGCAGTTCTGCACCAGCATCTATAAAAATAGTGATATTGCTTTTTAAATGTATAGGACCAGTCAGATATTTTCCAGCAGGAAAATAAACC
>NZ_JBEBVH010000069.1:0-16361 GCF_040392825.1 Pseudopedobacter sp. | reverse complement strand
CAACATTTAATACTTCATCGCAGGCGACACATTATATCGAGTTATTTAACAGAGGCGAGGCCAGTTCGAAATTCAATATCAAAGCGCCTAAGTATATACATTTATCTAAAACAAATGGTATTTTGGAGAATGACGAACGCATTACTGTTTCTATAAACAGGAACCTGGCTCCAAAGGGAATAAGCAATAGCAACATTATCATATCAGGAAATGATGGTAGTAGAATCACAGTACCTGTTACTATTGACAATAAATATACCGAAGTGAAGAATATATTTGTTGAGCAAAATGGGGTGATTTCTATGGAGGCGCCACATTATTCCAGAGCAAACCATAATCGCCCTTTTTTCTGGAAACACTTAGAGAACTATGGAAAGACCGCTGGCGGAATGACTGTTTATCCTTCTGCAGTTGCCGACCAGAAATTGGACAGCAAAACACCTTATCTGGAATATGATATATTCATTAGCAACAAGGGGAATTACACTTTGCACACATTGGTAAGCCCTACCTTAGATTTTAAAAATGGTGAAGGCTTAAGATTTGCTGTTTCTATAAATGATGAGCAGCCCGTAATTGTAGATATTACCAAAGACGATAATAAACCCGGCGTTTGGGACAAGGCAGTAGCTAATAGCATCAAAGCGTTTAAAACCAATTTCGAATTCTCTAAAACAGGAAAAAACACCATCAAATATTGGATGGTTTCTCCTGCAGTCGTATTACAAAAACTAATTTTAGATACCGGAGGTTTAAAACCAAGCTTTCTGGGACCAGAAGAAACATTTATCAATTAAATTTTGTCACTTATAAACTAAAACACATGAAAAAGAAACTTAGATTTCCATACGCACTTGCCTTTTTGGCCTTAGCAGGAATATCTTGTCAGAACAATAGCAAAAAGACGGGCCAACAAACAGCACAGGAAACAGCCGACACCTCCAAATTTCTAAGTCAGCCATTGGTTACTGATTTATTCTCGGCCGATCCATCCGCGCATGTATTTGAAGGAAAGATTTACATCTACCCTTCGCATGATATCGATGCAGGAACTCCCGAGAATGATAACGGAGATCATTTTGATATGCGTGATTATCATGTGTATTCTATGGATAGCATTGGCGGGAAAGTTACAGATCATGGCGTGGTATTGAAAAAAGAGGATATCCCATGGGCAGGCCGTCAGCTTTGGGCTCCTGACGCTGCTTTCAAAAACGGAAAATACTATTTATACTTCCCGATGAAGGACAAGGAAGATATCTTTAGAATTGGTGTCGCCACTTCTGATAAACCATATGGCCCTTTCAAACCAGAAGCTACACCTATAGCGGGCAGCTACAGTATGGACCCGGCAGTATTTACCGACACCGATGGTACTTCGTATATGTATTTTGGTGGAATCTGGGGCGGACAATTACAAAAATGGGAGAATGGCAAGTTTAATAAAAATGGTTCTATGACGGATTCCCAGAAAGAAGAAGAACCTGCTTTGAGACCTCGTATTGCAAAAATGAGTGCTGATATGCTAAGTTTTGCTGAACCGGTTAAAGAGATCAAAATCCTGGATAAAGAAGGAAAAGAACTGCTCACAAAAGATCATGACAGACGTTTCTTCGAAGCTGCCTGGATGCACAAATACAATGGTAAATATTATTTATCTTACTCTACAGGAGATACACATTTTATCTGCTATGCCATTGGTGATAATCCTTATGGCCCGTTCACTTACCAGGGAGTAATCTTAGAGCCTGTACAGGGATGGACAAATCATCACTCTATTGTGGAACACAAAGGAAAATGGTGGATCTTCTATCATGATACGCAAATTTCAGGGAAAACACATCTGAGAAATATCAAAGTTGCTGAACTGAAATACAATCCCGATGGAACTATTCAGACCATCAATCCGATGAGGAAGTAAGTTTTATAATTTTTTATACCGCACAGAACGCAAAGATGCTCAAAGATCGTTTTGAGGCTTTGCGTTTTTTATTTATAAAATTTATATTTGATAGTATCAAATGATAGTATCAAATTGAAACCTCCATATCAGATAACCTCTAAAATACTTTCTTTTATCTCATCTATTTCTCAAAAAATAGGGGAAATTAACGCCAAACATTTAGTTAAGGCAAATCCTCAACTTCGCAAACAAAATCAAATCAGAACCATCCATGCTTCTCTAAATATCGAAGGGAATACACTGTCGGAGGAACAGATTACGGCAATTCTTGAAAATAAGAGAATAATTGGACCGGAAAAAGATATTAAAGAAGTTGTAAACGCTCTGGCAGTTTATAAAGCGCTTAGCCAATTAAAACCTTATTCAGAAAAGGATTTCTTAAAAGCACATAAACTACTGATGACCGGATTAATTGAAAACCCCGGAAGATATAGGAATAAAAGTGTAGGTATTGTAAAAGGTACAAATATCGAGCATATAGCTCCTCCTTATGAAAATATTAGTTTTTTAATGTCCGATCTTTTCAAATATTTAAAGGACAAATCTGAATTAGCACTTATTAAAAGTTGTGTTTTTCATTATGAGATGGAATTTATTCATCCATTTTTAGATGGGAATGGACGAATGGGTAGACTTTGGCAAACATTAATTTTAATGAATGAATTACCGTTATTCGAGTTTCTGCCTTTTGAAACGCTAATCTCTAAAAATCAGGAAGAATATTATAAAGCACTTTCCACTTCTGATAAGCAGGGTAACTCTACTCCTTTTATTGAATATATGCTGGGTATAATTGATTATTCGTTATTAGAATTGTTAGAAAATAATTCAAAAAAATTAAATGAAACAGAACGGTTAGAAATATTTCTGGAAACAAACAAGCAAGAATTTTCCAGAAAAGATTATATGAAACACTATTCCGAAATTTCGTCTGCAACAGCAAGCAGAGATTTGAAGAATGGTGTTCAACTTGGCCTAATACAGAGGTCTGGTGATAAAAAAACAAGCCTGTACAGAAAAATATAACCAAAGAACGCCAAGTGCCGACCTGGGCTGTTCCATTGTTCCACCAGGTATGTCGAACTATAAATCGAGTGGATTTTAATCCACCTTATCACGAAATTTGGGAAGCATCAGACTAACATCCCCAATAGTATTATTTCATTTATATTCCTGGCAGTTTAACACTCTCAAAATTTTATGATACCTGGGCTGTTCGATATGTTCCGTAAGGGCATGTCGAACTATAAATGAAGCGGATTTAAATCCGCCTTATCACGAAATTGGAATGCGCAACATCCCGAATAACATTATGTTCCTGGCGGTTAACACTCTCAAAATTTTATGGTATATGAAAAACCGATGCCGGCAATCCTTCTTTATTATATAAATTTGCCTTAGCCGGATTATGGCCCCACCCGTATCTTAAACGTTTCGGATCTTTTATGTCATCATTCCACACAATCACCTTTCTTGATCCAACAATCTCACATAAAAAATTCTTGCTGTTGAATTTCCCTTCTTTGGCCGGAACTTTACTGTAATAAAGTTTTTAGATCGCAGCCATGTCACAGGAATCCGGTATTCTTTGTTAACAAACTTCCCTTCGCCCCACTTATCAACGACATTTTCTTCTATCAATACCTTATCATCAATTAAAATATCAAAAGCTTTGTTACCTGTTTCATTACCCCAATAGCGCACCATCAGAGATAAATTTGTTTTCTCTCTTGTATTGAGTTCGTATTGGAAATAACCACCTTCTCTTGCCTCTCGCCACGCTACCTGTTGATGTATACCGCGATGTGAATTCAGGTCCTTCATGACATGGTCCACTTCTGGTTGCTGCTCTCCGGTTTTCACAGCATCAACCGTCCTCCTATCCAGTTCCAGCTTTTCCTGTTCATCCTTTTTCTTCTCTTCAAGCAGCTGTTGGTATCTTCCGCTGTCTGCCGCCAGCCAGTAAATCATATAACGGCTGTCGTGTATACGATAAAAAGGTTCCAGAACAATATCTTTATTCTTTTCTGCAAAGAGTGCCGGTACTGTATAGCTCAAAGGTTTATCCGCAACAGGTTGCATATTGTTTAATTTTTTTAAAATATCATCTCTTTTTCCTATCAAATGTGGGGTCTCAAAAACGGAAACCAGTGAGCCACTCGCAATATGCGCCCACCTGCTATCATCGGCTATTAAACCTCTGAGATCTTGCGTACCTGCTTTAGCTCCCATTAATATAGGTCCACGCAAGATAGACACATAGTCGGGTACCGTATTCAATTCTTCCAATGTAACTTTCATCGGAGTCCTAATTTCCACTATATCCCCATCTCTCCATTTTCTGTTTATGGTTACGTACGATGACGGGGACGATTCCATCGCGTAGTTTTTACCGTTTACCATAACTGTCATTTCTCCTTTTCCCACCCAACCCGGATACCGAACCAGAAGTGCAAACTGTACAGGTTTCTTTATGTTAACCTGTAGTGTTGAATGGTCTTCTTCCGGAAATTTAGTATGCTGTGTAAGCGTAAGGCCTTTTTCATTCCATGAAAGCTGAGAAGCCACAAAGAGATTTACGAACAAGGAATCTTTGGTATGGCTATAGATCATCTCTCCGTACTTACCATGGTTCTCCATTCCGGTACCCACACAGCACCACATAGCACTATTGGGAGCCGAGTAGACCCGATAATGCGCAGGCCTTGCCGGAGTAAAATATACATATCCACCATGTTCAGGATGTTGGGTAGAAAGGATATGATTGTACATAGCCCTTTCGTAGAAATCCATATACTTCGCCTGTGGTTCCATCCGGAAAAGTCCTTCGGTTAGTTTCAGCATATTATTGGTATTACAGGATTCAGGCCCCTCCCTTTCTTCCATATAACTGGAAATATCTTCCTGAGCCGGAAAATGTTCCCTTCTGCTGTTCCCTCCAAACGACAGAGAACGGTTATGTACCACTGTCTCCCAGAAGAATCTGGACGCAGTAACATATTGTGGATCTTTTGTCAGTTCTGCCACTCGCTGATAGCCAACTGCCTTTGGTACTTGCGTATTGGCATGTTTGTTATCCAGATTATCTTTTTTGCGAGCCATACTATCAAAAATCTCCTTATGGGAGAAACGCTTGGCCATTCTCAGGTATTTCTGATCTCCGGTTACCTGGTAGGCATCGGCATAAACTTCGTTCATACCCCCAAACTCATTGGCCAGCATAGATTCCATCTGTATATCATCAAGTTTATCAACAACGGAAATACCCCAATCACAGAACTCAAGAAACATTTGCCTTGCTTCCTGATTCCCACCATATAACCAGGCATCTCTTAAACCAGCATACATTTTATGCACATTGTACCATGGAACCCAGTACTTCCACACAAGACCGGTATTGCCTTTTTTAATTTCCTCCCAAAGCTCCTTTCCTGAAGGTACACCTCCTACATATCCGTTTCCATTCTTTTGCTGGCAACGTTTCAGTTCAGAAAGCATGTATTCCATTCTTTCTTTACATTCCATGTTACCCGTTGCCGCATAATGAATAGCCAGTGCAGAAAGGTAATGTCCCCCGACATGTCCATCTAGACCTATCCAGTTAGAAAAGCTTTTGGCTTTGGGATTGAGGCCGGCTTCTTTAAGGTATGGAGCCAGTAATCTATCTACGTCATATTTAAGGAGTACATGGATATTCAGGTCACAGGCATTCTTAAATGGACCATCTAACAATTTCACATTTCCCAGAGGGAATGTATTTTGGTACAGTAAATTTTGCGCTATTACTGTGCTTTCAAAAAAAGTTGTTAAACCAAGGACAATAAAAAATACATTCAGCTTATTCCGTTTCATTTTCGGTTAACGATTTATTAATTGTAACTTCTAAAATTCCCGTCAATCTTTACCAGGAAAAATTTCATCTAGCACATAATTCAGGTATTATTCCAAAGACAGTGTGATATGCCTTCAAGCCCCTAGTCTTATGTGTATAGCTAAATTATACACTTACGTCTCTAATCTGAAAAATAACTACCAGTAAAGCTGTCATTTAAACATTTGTTGTTCTTTTTTATTCAAATACATCATTGGAAGCATTTTATCGCATAAATTATATAGACCTGCATAAACGAAGACCCTGGTCTGCTCCTTTCCCGGTTGCTTCAAAACTATGTCTATCAGAAATCCGGCACCGGCTTTCTGCTCCCATCCAACCGCCACCTCTCTGGGATTTAAGTAAACCTATTGATGTTCGGTAATCCTGATACCAGTCTTCGCACCACTCCCTTACATTTCCAGACATATCATAAATACCCAATTCGTTGGGCTTTTTAACACCCGTTCTTTGGGTTGAACACTGATTGCTTTCTAAAATGATCCAGGACCACTCTCCTGTTAATTCTTTATTCCCCGAATTTTTCCAAAACCATGCAACCTCATTGATGTCATTACTTCCGCTATAGGTATAACCTAAACTTTCCTGGCCCCCGCTTGCGGCATATTCCCACTCCAACTCGGTTGGCAACCTGTACCCGTTGGCATTTTTCCTGACCTTTACTGTATATTTCAAGCTATCAAACTCACTTTTATTGTCTGTGTCTTTTTTCATCTTATCAAGCAGATACACAGGCTCCAACCCTTCTTTAAGGCTTCGTTTATTACAGTATTCAATACTTTCATACCAATTTATGCTTTCTACCGGTAGGCTGTCTCCTTTAAAGCCAGAAGGATTATATCCCATTATTTCCTGCCATTCTTTTTGGGTAACTTCATACTTACACATATAAAAATCGTTAACAAAAACTTGACTGTTATAGAGATTTGACTTCGTGTTTTTTGTAAATCCCCCTTTAACGAAAACAAAACCGGAAGGTACGCTCGTGTTGAATGTACAAGAGCTAATGCCAAACGTTATTGCCAGCAAACAATACAGGTATCTCATAAAGCTTTGTCATTAATCAGTGATAATATCCATATAATAATCAGGGGCTTATAAAAAACCAAAGTATTTTATAAGCCCCTTCAATTGCTTTTTTATAAATAGCGGGTTGTTATTGCTGCCATACCGATGCGTTTACATATCCGTTGCTTCCACCGTATGCTTCTGTTAACAGGATAGCTGCAGGAGAAAAGTCACTACCTAAAGACAAACCAGCTTGTTGCCATGCGTAGGCATGGTTACCAAAAGTGATTACTTTGTTCTGCCCTGTTGGAGCCTGCGAAGTGCGGGTGCTAAAAATTTGACGGAATGTCTGTGTTCCATCAATAGAAGGGGCATTGTAACGCATAGCTGTATAAATGTCATACTGTGCGCCATCAGACCAGAAAGAGCCTTTCTTTTCTCCGGTAGGTCTGCTGCTCCCCCATTTTTCATTAACATAATACTCAATAAGCGGGCTTCTCGTCCAACCGTAATAAGCCAATACTCCACCTCCGTTGCAGGTGTATGCTCCGCAATTATAACCTATTTTGCGGGTTGGCGATCCGTTACTCCATCCTTTTCCACAGGTAAAATTGCCTGTATAGTTCCAGGATACGCTATAATTACCTCCAGAACCATTGGTATAGGTCACATAACCGCTCTGGTCATCTTTCCACAACGACCAGAAATACCCATTATTGGTACCTGATTGATAAGATTGCACCTCTGCACTACCTTTAGAAGAGTTTTTTGCAATTGTAAGTTGCTCGTTTTCTGACACACCGTCTTTTTTACAGCTACTTAAAATTGTTGTACCTACAGCAATAGCTACTACTGCTGCATTTAAAGCTACCTTAAGGGTAGCTTTACTCCTTAGAGATTGTTTTTTCATAAAATATTTATAATTGATAATAACCTCAAAATAAATCAGTTAACAAAACACACAATAGCACATATCGATATTTTATTGGAACAAATGTTCTTGGTAGGAAGCAAGAGTTCTTCACAATCTTTTTTTGGGTATCTTCTGTGAAAAAAGACATATAGTTAATCATAACAGATATCTAATCTCATTTATCCAACTTTACTGAAACTATTGATTTTACTGGCAGACTTATGGTTACTGATTTTTTATCACTGCTAAGTACTACGCTTTTCTTTTCCATATTCTGTGTTTCTGTGGTTATCACGGCTCCGCCGCTTTTTACCACTACAGGCAAATTTATTTTGAGTGACACCGGTATATTCCCCCGATTAAGTGCTATAAAAGTTAAATCTGCACTGCCGCTGTAGGCTGTAATCTCTACCTCACTGTTATTAACTACATTGCCCACCTGTATGCGTTTTCTACCAGTGGCGTATTTGGCATAATGCGACAGTACATAACCCCGTTTCAGTACTTCGCCCATTGCGGTTCCTTTATCTCCATCGCCAAGCATGCTGTAAGAGCGCTTTAAGTACCACCAAAAATAGGCGTTGAAATTAGCTTTCATACAATCATTCAGTTCTTTAGCCAGTACCATGGCCTGATCCCAGCCCATTCCATTGTTAACTTCGTTCAGCAAGTGCTCTGTCATCCACATTTCTTTTCCTTTGGCTCTTGCCAGCGGATAGTCCTGCAAACCGCCCCCGTACAGGTGCCCACCAACAATATCAAGGTTATTTACCGCAACTGCATCGTTTAAAACGGGGTCTGTGTACATTTTCTTGAAGTTTACGGCTTCTGCTGCGAGTACTTTTGCATTGATGTTTGCCGCATGGTTCTTTATAAAGTCGAGTATCTGTTCGGGCGTCCATTCACAACCGTCATATTCCGGACTCCAGTCTGGTTCATTTTGTATAGATACCGCTTCTATATTTATGCCCTGGTTTTTCATATATGCCACGAAATCGTTGAGGTGAGCTACATAATCGGCATATTTCTCTGGGAGCAAATGTCCGTGAAGGTTGCTGTTGCTGCTTTTCATTTCTGCAGGTGGTGTCCATGGCGATGCCAGTATACGAGCTCCCAATGATTGCGCTTTTAGCGTAGTTGCCACGTCTCTGCTCCAGTCATTTTTATTGGGCCATATCATAATTCGCATCATATTATAGCCTAGCCCCTCCTGCGAATACATTTTTTCTACCTCTGCCAGAGACAACGTCCCGGCCGCCCATACATTGTTCATGCCTCCAAAACCAGTTACATTCTGGTAGGTTTCCCCGGGGTTTACGGATATTTCTATCGGTGGCAATGTTTCCTGTCTGATAGTTACGGTACTTTGCTCGCCTGTGGTTTTATTGGTGAGTGTAATTTTCTGTTCCCTTTCTTCGCTACTGACATTATCTCCATAGCTAAAAGTAATACGCGTACTGCTACTATGATTGGCACTGCCCCCATTTAAATAGGTAAATCCTGACAGGAAACCTTTTTCGCCAGTGCTTATTTCCCACTCGGCAAAAGCCCATTTTACCGTTATTTCTGCTTTGCCAGCAGTACTGGGTACTTTTATTTCTGATACGGTAAAACTGCATTGTGAATTTTTGGATACTTCGTCTTTCTTGTTACAGTTTAATAACAGCAATGATGGCAGGATGATTAACATGTAAAGCTTTTTTTTCATTTTTTATAGTTTTTATTTGGTAATTGTTTATTTCCGCTTTACGCCGAAAGTCGTTCTTGCTGTGCCTGTTTTTCCGTCTGCTGTTATCAATTGTATGTCTACTACGTATTTTCCGGTTACCTCTGAGGTAAAGAAGCTCACTATACTGTGTCCATTGGCATCTGTCTGGTTGGTTCCGCTCCAGAACAAGGTAGTACGGTAATCAGGCACACGGGAAAAGCCTGCATTGTCTCCTTCATACATAGGCGAATAAAATTCCCGATTGGTTTGCAGGCTCTCATAATCAAGTACAAGTGCTCTTTCTGATAGGTGATAACCTGCCAGATCACCTTTATAGCTATAGAAACTAGCTATACCGCTAAAGGTGTTCCTACCATAAGTATAGGTAGCAGGTATAAGCTCAAGGCGTTGTATTTTTCCGGGGTTTGTTTTTATGATGGTGTTTCCTTCGTCAAACAGTGGTACACCGTCTATCAGTACCAGAGGGGATTTATCTGAAAACTGCCCGGTGCTGTTGTCTAACATTCTGAGGTAGTAGTCTTTTTTTCGCAAGGCTACGGTTACTTCTGACACGTATTCGCGCAGTACTTCTTCCATAGTGGTAAATCTTACGTAGTCGTCTAACTTATACACTTTGTCTGGCTTATTATAGAAGCTGCGGGGTTGCGTCTGAATTGGCTTTTCCTTATTTAGCTGCCTGCTATAGTAGGCATTGTTTACTTGCATGGCTATGCTTTTCTCCAGCAAGATCTGTTGCTGCGGTTGCTTGTTGAACTGTGGGGCTTGCCATGTCGAAAACTTGTCTGAAAAAGGCGAATGGATTTCTATCTGCGACAAAGTATCTGTGCGGGTGTCTGTCTGAACGATAATCTCGTTTCCCCTGTAGAAATCTCTTATAAAAAAATTGAATTTTCCGTCTTTACGGGATAATGAGGTATAAAATTGTCCCTGTTGGCTGGGTACGGAGAGATAGACTTGCCCATTTTCTGTAGCATGTCCAGTTAGCGGGTTATACAGCTTGCCACTGATGATATGGCCTTCTGCTTCGGGCAGGTAGTCGACGGGATGTTTTTCCTGCCCAAAAATGTTCTCCCATTTAAACCGGCGCCATCCGTGTGTAAGCATCAGGTTGTCTGTAGCTTCTCCTGTAGGATCTTTCAGGTACCATACTGCATTTTCTATTTTTCCTTTTAGCTCTGAACTCAGCCATAACGAAGAAATAATGCTTTCTTCTTCGCTCATATCCCAGTCTGTTTGGTAAACAGATATGGAATAGTTTGTTTTTACCGGCAAACCCGCATGTATATTAAGCTGAACTTTCTCTTTGGGAGCATAGTCTTGTCTGTCTGTCTCTGTCCGGGCATTAAGTAGGTTAGCAGGCTTTTTAAAGTACAGGCGCTGACAAATAGCTGTTCCTTCAGAATTAAATAATGTAAAATGCGAGATACCGTCGCCTAAAAGGGATAGTGCTATCTGATGTATGTTGTCTATATCCTCTGCTGAGATTGCTTTAACATATACTATCTTTTGCCTAGTATGTACCAGCAAGGTATATTTTGCGCTTTGCTGCACCGGATTGCTCTGTAATAAAACAGATAGATATGCAGGATCTGTTTTCTTTATACTTATTACTGTACCTTTTTCAAAAATGGGTGGCAGGGATGTGCTAAATTCGTTTCCTCCTTTAGGCTTTATCAGTACTTTGTATTTTTCTGCTTTGTATGGACAGAAGTAAAAACTACCTATACCGAATTTTAACGGGGAAAACTTGCTTATGGTATCGTTATTATGGTTGAGTATGACTCCTTCAAACTCTACACTCTTACCCCGCTGGTCTACTGCCCTGAAAGCTATCCTGCTGGTTAAACCGTCTACCAGATTTCCGCCTTCCGGAAAAAAATGTACTCTATATATATTGTCATCTACTTTCTTTTCTTCGTTAAAATTCTCTTCTTTTAAAGTGTTATACACTGACAAATCTTTATGGTAGTAATAATCGGCTCCAAAGTTTTTCATCCAGCTGGTATAGGTCCTCAGCACATAGCTGCCCGAGTTTATAGATACCGGCAGATAAAATGTTCCTTCTCCTCCACCTTCTTTTAGGGTTACCTTGGTTTGCAATATGGGTTTGTTTTGGTTATCCAACAGTTCTATATATGCAACCTTGCTTATATTTACCGGACGGTTTGTATAAGCTTCCGTATTGTATATTTTAAACCAGATAATCTCTCCTGCCAGGTATGTATTTTTATCAGTATGTACATAGAGTTTTTCCTGAAAGTTATTTTGCAGATAATCTGTCAGGCGCTTCTTTAACAGGCTGGTATCTGCCGTTTGCGCATATAAACAGGCGATGCAGACTTGTAAACATAAAAGAATGGTTATCTTTCTCATATCACTCTATGCTTTAGTTGTTTGGCCAATAAGTTGGTTTTACATTGGATCCTCTTAGCCGGCAATCTATACAATCGTCCTTTGCCATGGTATAATTAATCCATATACTTCCATCGGGTTGAGGAAAACGGTTTTCAGAAATAATCAGGTTTTTACTTCCCAAATAGTACAGAAGACTATCTTTTGATGCCGTAAATGGTTCACATAGCTGCCCATACACCCAGTCTCGTCCTGCTTCCGGTTTGTCGCGGTAGCTTATAAACAGTCTCTTTTGTGATACCGTACCTGCACTGACCCAGCCAAGCACTTGCTCCTGCGGGTCGGAGGGATTGTATAGATTGCCTTTTAGTTCTGAGGGTTGTGAATCAAAGATACTGCCTATCTGCTCTGTATTTTTCTTCATGTTCTCCAGATATTGGTAGGCTTCCCGGGTTAATCCGTATTGTTTTACCAGAATGCTATAGAGATGAGCCACTTTTACTGAGTTTCCCTTGACGTGTAAAAGGGGAGCTAGTGTTACTCTATCTTCTGAAAGCCGTTCTGTACTACCCAGCAATATCCTGGAAGACAACCCGTCTACCCAGCAGTATTCTATGTTCACTGCAGGGTCTCTGCTAACTACTTCTCCGCTTTTATATTCATAGGCCGAGGTGAACGCTGATCTTATTTCCCACGTCTCTTGGTAATCCCAACTATAATATCGGGTGCTGTTGCGTTCGTCATGCGTATTTACATAGATCTGAAACCCCTTATCTTCTATCCTGAAGTTTACGCTGTCTATTTCCGGGGTTTCCTTGCCTTCCAGATAGTCTGTCTGATAGGTTTTTCCGTTGGTTACTATCCGTAATCTGTACTTTTCTTTCATACCCAGCGATTGTGTGGGCAATATGCACCTGCCTTCCCCATTTGTTGTTGCGCTCAGGCTTGTTCCACCATCGCCTTCAATAAATACAGTAGCGTTATTTTCGGGCTTTATGCTTTGCCAGTCTTGCAAATCGCCCGTGCGGCTTATGCGGATGGTGGTTTCACCACCTATATGAATAAATCCTTCTACTACCAGTAAATTACGGTAATGTGCTGATACTTCCGGTGTAAAAGGGTCTTTGCAACCGTAGCATATCAGTATATAAATAAATGGTGTATATCTTCGCAGTACTTTCATTTGAAACGGATATTATAGTTAATAAATGGAATTGCAGTACCGAAAACAGATAACTGATATCCCTTAATCAGCTTATTCTCACTGGCAAAAAAAGTAGAGAACACATTTTTCCGACCGGTAAGGTTATATATCCCGAATGTCCACGAACTATGCGTTAGCTGTGTTTTTTTATGGTTTCCCAGTATATTAAACGATATATCTGAACGGAAATAATCGGGTATACGGTATTGATTACGGTCTGAATAGAGCAAGCGCTGCCCTCCTGCATAATAGTATTTACCTATTGGTAGCGTTATTGGCCTGCCGGTGCTATAGGTAAGGTTTAAGGAAAAACTGACACGGTGTGAAAAACGATAATTACCTATCAGGGTAAAATCATGTGGCTTATCATAATTGGCTGGATAATACTTTCCACCATTAATAGAATTACTACCACTTACATCTTCTGTTTTCAATAGTGTTTTGGAGTAGGTATAGCTTAGCCATCCGTTGAGCTTTCCGGTAAGTTTTTTAACCAGAAATTCTATCCCGTAAGCCTTGCCTTGTGTTGGCAGCACATCTTGTTCTATTTTATGATTAAGTATTAAAACCGCCCCGCTCTTATAATCGAGAAAGTTGTTTATCTTTTTATGGTAGGCTTCTATAGATGTTTCTATAGTGTTTTCTTTAAAATTCTTATACAGACCTACTGAAACTTGACTGCCTTTCTGCGGCGCAATGTTCGCATCGCTTAGCTTCCAAACATCGGTTGGCGATATAGATGTAGTGTTGGAAAGCATGTGTATGTATTGTCTTTGAGTATTATACCCTGCTTTTACGGAAAAATCAGGAGTGATTGCAATTCTTGCCCCTAAACGATACTCGGGGCTGTGGTATGTTTTTATTGTCTTTTTACTACCGTAATTCTCTACCGTAACAATGTTTGCATCGGTTTTGTCGAGTCCATCTGCATAAATATTTACGTTTGCCGGTCCCAAATAGTTGAAAAACGAGTAGCGCAAGCCGGCGTTCAGAGTAATGGCTTCGGTTATATCGTAACGCTGTTCGGCAAATATAGCGCTTTCCAATGCCTGTTCCTGCGGCAGTATATCAGCCACTATCAAAGATTTATCGCTATAAGGTTCTAATGAACCTGGCTTATTACTGTAGTAAATAGTACTTGCACCAAAATCTATGTTGAGCTGGGCACTTGGATAATAATTGAAATTAGTTTTAAGGTTGGTTTGCTCGATACTGAACTTTAGCTTATAGTCTACATCGTCTTTATAATTGCTGTAATTGTTATAGCTGTACTTGTCGTATCCTCCGGATAATATCCCGTATAATTTATTGTTAAAAATGCGCTTCCAACGAAGGGAAACATTCTGATTTCTGTAACTGAATGTGGTATCTGTTGCGAGGTTTGATTGATCACTGCTGAAATAACCTGTAGCATAAAAGCTATTCTTATCGTTTTGCTGATGGCTAACGTGGAGGTTGATATCGTAAAAACTGGCTTTTGCTCCACGGTAACCAGACTTTTCGGGTAATAAATCGGCTATCCAGTTGGAGTAGGTAGTTCTTCCACCCACAATGAAAGATGTCTTATCTTTAATAATAGGCCCTTCAATATTTAAGCGACTTGTTATCAAACCTATTCCGGCGGTTCCGGTAAATGCTTTTTTATTGCCTTCACTGCTGTTTAGCTCGAGCACAGAAGAAAGCCTTCCGCCATATTTGACCGGCAAACTGCTTTTATAAAGCTGTACGTCTTTGATTACTTCGGGGTTGAAGGCAGAAAAGAAACCAAAAAAATGAGACGGATTATATATGGTGGCATCATTAAAGAGAATGAGGTTCTGGTCTACCGATCCCCCGCGTACATTAAAACCAGTACTGGACTCTCCTACCGACTTTACGCCGGGTAGTGTTAGCACTACCCTCAGTATATCTGCCTCGCCAAATACCGTAGGCACTTGTTTAATGGTTTTGATGTCCAGTTTTTCTATTCCCATTTGCATACGTCTGATGTTGGATGCTTTTTCTGTGGTAATTACTACTTCTTTGAGCGAGAGCGGTTCGTCTGCTACGTTTATATCCAGCTTTCCGTCGCCCTGTAACAGTATTTGCCGACGGGTGTCTTTCAATCCCACTGCTCTGATATTAAGTTCGTATCTTCCGAGGGGCAAGGTCAGAGAATAAAACCCAAATTCATTACTGATTGCTCCTATACGTGGTTTGTCTATAAAAACGGATACTCCCGGAACAGGCTCCCCGGTTTCTGCATTTTTGATATTCCCGGCAATAGTTACTGGTGTTTTTGCCGGTGATGTTTTTTTACCGATGATATATAGTTTATTTTCGAGCGTTGCTGCTACCTGAACTGTTTTAGCCGAAATATCTGCTGCTAGCTGTATTTCTTCTTTTAGTACTGCTGTTCTCGCCCTACCGGTAAATTGTGACGGGAGTTCGGTTAATATCTCTTTATCTTTAGTAAGAAAAACAGTCTTTCCATAAATAGCATACCGGAAATCTGTACCCTGCAAGGTTTTGTTCAGTATTTTTTTTAAAGTGGCGTTTTTCATACCGATAGTTACTGTCAGGCTGTCGAAAATGGTTTCGTCATAATAAAAACGATAGCTACTTTGTTTTTCTATATGTTCCGCAAGATCTTTTACAGAAGCATCCTGAAGGTTTATCCCTATACTTTCTCTCTGTTCCTGTGCCCAGCTTTGGCAGACTACAAAAAACACCATGATTATAAAAAGGGCTGTTACTTTCGTCATTATTGTTCCTTAAATGAGTCATGAAACTTTAACAGCTCTACCATGGCGTTTTCTTTGTCTTTCCTGAAGTTTAAGCGTTGTTGTTTTATAAATAGCTGGTTTTGCTGCCGGGTTTCTGACAGTTGTTTCAGCAGGTGGTTCTTGTTGTTGATGGGTATGTATACCGAATCTTTTAAAAGATAGTATTTATCCTGCTGCGATATTGTTCTTACTACCTTATGCTGATTGGTGGTTTCGGTTATTTTCTTTGTTCTTTTTACTAAAAGTTCTTTGGTTCCGCTATACAGCAGGTCATAATATCCGGGACTTATTCCGGTTACCGGTGTTTTTCCGGGTTTCAGATTAATAAATGTATGGTTATGTAAGGAAAAGGAGTCTATGTAATCAGGAGGAACCATGATACCTCCTACTTCATCAAAGTTTAGCAATACTAGCTGGTCGAGTACTAAATCGTAAAGGAGCGCCAGGTTCTCGTAAGTGAGTCCGTTATAAACAACTGTTCCTTTTGCATACTTGTTATTCCGGAAAAGAGCATGTCCGTTGCCGTCAAGCTTTA
>NZ_JBEBVH010000068.1:0-16551 GCF_040392825.1 Pseudopedobacter sp. | reverse complement strand
TTGGTTAAGAAAAACCAATATATGCAATTTATCTGGAAATTCACCCTAATTGCTTCCTTTTTTAACAGATATCTTACTATTATAAAACCATATAAAATCCATGTTTTGTTTAAAAAACATGGACTCAAATTGGATTTAATATAGATTCTATTTGGATTCATAGAGAATCAACTAAGGTGATGATTAAGAAAAGACGGGGCTTTCATATAATGGAAGTAGTATTGAGAATAGAATATAGCTGCCAGCCCAAATGTGATTTGTCTTCTAATTTCCACATGAACCATAAAGGCAAAGTTATAAGCCCAAAAATATCGACCTGCCCACCTTTAACCGCGACTTCCTCTTAAAGAGGTTCTCTTCTTAAGTATAAACTGATTGAACAAAACGCTAATTAATGTATCTTCGCGTTCAGGAAATAAGAACATGAAGTTAATCCTTCGATTTTTTGCATTATTAGACCTCATCTGCTTTTGCCTGTTGGCAGATCAGGCAAAAGCACAAGCACTGTCGTTTTTAAAAAATGAAACACTTACAGCTATCCAGTTTTTCTCCAGATCTCTTTTTCTGTTGGGTTGGCTTTCTATATTAGTCTCTTTTATCTTACTGATGATCCCGAAGCGAGCCGGAATTATAGTTTATTACTGCCAGCTGCCTATAAGATTCATTTATTTTATGTTTTCTTTTGGCTTCATTTCCCTGATTACCTATTTTTCCAATTGGCAGTTTATTAACAATTTATTAGTCCCTATCGCTATATTCGGAGAGTTTGTAAGGATATATGTAATGTATAAGGCAAGTATAAAGATGAAAAAGTAGTACGCACTAGAAGGCCACCACTAATGAACTAATGATTATTTTACTAATGAACTAAAAAGACATGAGCAATATATTTTTTAAAGAAGAGCAAAAATTTTTAGAAGGACCAAGAGCAAGATGGAAAGAATTGAAGTACGTGGGCGGTGTTGTTATGCAATTTTTAAAAGGATTTAGGTCTTTACATTTTATTGGTCCATGTGTCACCGTTTTTGGCTCGGCAAGATTTGATGAAAATCACCAATACTATAAAATGGCTAGAGAAGTTTCTAAACAACTGGCAGCATTGAAGTTTGCGATTATGACCGGTGGTGGTCCGGGCATTATGGAAGCGGCCAATAGAGGTGCAAAAGATGCTAACGGCCTTTCTTTGGGATGTAATATAGTGCTTCCCCACGAGCAAAGTCACAACCCATATATGGATCGTTTTGTTACATTAGGGTATTTCTTTGTTAGAAAAGAACTTTTGAGAAAATATTCTTTTGCTTTTATCATCTTCCCTGGCGGGTTTGGTACGCTTGATGAATTCTTTGAAACGGTTACCCTGATTCAAACTGGAAAGATAGAACGTTTCCCTATTGTAGTTATGGGCCGCGAATTTCATCAACATATAGAAGAACATATTGCCTTGATGGCAACACAAAGGACCATAAGCGAAGAAGATTTGCATTTAATCCTTTTTACCGATTCTATTGAAGAAGCTGTAGACCATATCACGACCTTCTCGAAAACTAAGGCAGATATTAAGAAATTAAGTGCTCCGAAGAAAGAAAGCTGGTTATTGGGTGAAAAGAAATTGAAAAGAGCATAAACGCAGACAGGGTTACTACTAAATGCAAATTACCCTGTCTGCATTTTAATTCTGATTTTTCTGTAGATTCCCTATGTATTTTAAAGAATCTGCAGAAAAATCAGGGTATTTTTAATACAGAGATTTAAATAAAGTTCAACGAAGAAAACTTCTTATTCAGAACTTTAGCATCATCAACCGCCAGCCATTTATCCAATACGGTAGCATAAACCTGTCTAAAATCTATCTGATACTTTAGATCGCCATTATCAAGGTCTTTCAGATTTGGTGCTGCATTAATTATCCCTTGTTCTTTTAAATTACCTCCGTACAAGAAAATATTATTAGCCGTTCCATGATCTGTTCCGTCACTCGCATTCTGTTGTACTCTTCTTCCAAATTCTGAAAATGTAAGTACCAGAGTGTCTTTAAAGTTTCCTGCTTTCTTCAAATCGTTAGTAAAAGCATTTATTCCTTCACTATATTGTTGTAGCAACCTTGCCTGTTGGTTTACTTGATTGATATGCGTATCAAAACCACTTAAAGAAACATAATAAACCCGTGTAGACAAACCAGAATTGATGAATTTAGCAATCGTTTTTAATTGATTTCCAAATGCATTATTTGGATAATCGGATAAAGACTTATAAGTTTTAGACTTTTCTAAGATATATTTTGCAGAAGAAGAAGTCTCTATCATCGTTTTATACAAATAACCGAGATTATCTTCATCCAGCATTTCTTTATTGTCATTAATTACTTCTCTAAAAAACGGTTCTCTGGTGTTTTTATAAAGTTGTTGCGGATCTTTAACCGCTATTCCTTTCAAATTACCGCCTTTCATCGCCAAAGACAAAGTATCATCTACTTCTATTGCCGCGTAAGGGAAGCCACATTCCTTACAGTTAGAGTCTAGATAACGTCCTATCCAACCCGTAGAAAGGTACTGATCTGAGTCGCTGGCCGTTTGCCAGATATCCATTGACCTAAAGTGAGATCTGTTTGGATTTGGATATCCTACACTGTTAATAATACTCATCTCTCCCTGATCGTACAATCCTCTTAAAGCTTCCATTGCAGGATTCAATCCCTGTACGTCATTAAGCTTAATCACTTTATCAGGAGCTATGGCAATTGTTTTTCTTCCCTGATAATATTCATCCAGACCAAAAGGAACAACCGTATTCAAACCATCGTTACCTCCAGAAAGCTGAATAATAACCAGGTTTCTATGTCCGCTTAATTTATTCAAAGCCATTGCCTCCAACGGCTTCAGGAAAGACGGAATCAGAAATGCTCCCGAAGCTAAACTTGTGTTTTTTAAAAAATCTCTTCTTTTCATTTTATTAAGTTTTTGGGAGTTAACATAATTGATATTCAGGTGTGCTTAAAATCTGTACTACTTTAGTCTTAAGCTCTGCAGACGCTGAAATATTATTTAATAACACATTATTTATTGGGGCTCTTAAAAGGAAAGAAGCTAACTCTTTATTATCTATTTTTGAGGGTAGCCCTTCTGCAAACTTGTCCCAATTTACGTTAGCTTTAATTCTTTGAGCAACTTTAGGGCTTTCTCTCCTTGCTAAGGCTATAATCGCTTCATCATCAGGGTCGGCCTTACCTTCAAACTCCAATACGCCATTATTAATTACAGTAGAAGGGATTTTTAAACGCAACATTAATGAAGAACTGTCGATAAACTCTTTACCCATTGGCCACCCAGATACATTAGGTGGGTAAAACAGCGTTTGTCCCAAAGCTTGCTGAAATCTAAACAGAACTCCTTTGTTTTCATAATCAATATAAAACTGTCTGTTCAATCCAGCAATAAATTCTATTGGCGATTTTATTTTATTGCCTACGTTTGCATCATCATAAAACCAATCTGAAGTAAACATTTTTTTTAGCAAAGGCTTCAGCTCATAGTTTTTATCATAAAAGTAATCTCCCAGTTCCTTAATACGGGCATCGTTAGGCGTTTCATTCACAAAAAAGCAGTAGAGTTTGCCTGCCATGAAATATGCGGCCTGACGCTTTTCGAAAATCATGTCCATGATATCCTGACCATTAAACTTTCCGGTTTTTCCAAAAAAAGTCTTTACCCCATCATCGTGAAGCTTGGTTGCAAATTCAAACTGACTTTCTTTATTATATCTCCATCCAGTAAATGCTCTTGCAGAAGCTTTAATATCATTTTCGGTATAATGGCCAACTCCCAGCGTAAAAAGCTCCATCAGTTCCCTTGCAAAGTTTTCATTAGGCTTACCTTTCCTATTCTGCTGATTATTCAAAAAGGATAACATTGCCCTGGACTGAGAAACAGCAATGGTTAGGGCCTTGAAGTTCCCTAAAGCGTATTCGCGGTGTATATTATTAAGCTCCTGGATATGGTATGGAGCATTTTGTTGACGGCAAGCAAAGTGTCCGTGAAAAAATAAAGTCATTTTCTCTCGCAGAAAAGCCTCGTCAAACGCCAGCTTTTCTAAAAAAGCCACATTTAGCGATCGCGTTTGCTCACTAAACATTCGTTGTCTCTGTCGTCTTTCTTCGTTAGTTAATTTACCATAGGGTATTTCCTGCTTGGGAATATCAACAACAGATAGTGGTCTGTATTTTGAAGAAGCAGAAAAGATCTTATCAACAATCTTTTCTATAGATTGCTTCCGCAGCTTTTGAAGTTCCTCATAGTGAATTCCAAAGCCTGCTCTTGCATAGAGGTGCTTTATTTTTTCATACTGATTCATAATGGTGTATATCTTTATGGGTTTTAGACCATTATATAAAACTAAGGTTTAATTCTTAAAAAGATAAATTCATTTTTTATTTTATTTTTAGCCCAGGCATTATTATAACGTATTATTCCGTGTTTTTTATATTAAACGACACATTATCATTTCCTCGGGTTGAACTGGCAGAAGAAGACGGGCTATTAGCTGTAGGCGGAGATCTTTCTCCGGAAAGGCTACTTTTGGCTTACCACAGTGGTATTTTCCCATGGTACTCTGATGAGTCTCCGATATTATGGTACGCTCCACATGAAAGGTTTGTAGTTTTTCCTCACAAACTGAAAATCAGTAAGAGCATGAAGCAAATTCTTCGTTCAAAAAAGTTTAAAGTAACTTTTGACACTGCTTTTTCAGCAGTAATCAAAGCGTGTTCGAAAATTAAAAGAAAAGATCAGGAGGATACCTGGATTACGCAAGATATGCAAGAAGCCTACATTCGCTTACATGAACTTGGTTTTGCCCATTCTGTGGAAGTATGGCAAGAGAACAAACTTGTTGGCGGATTGTATGGTGTTTTAATTAATAAGGTCTTTTGCGGAGAGTCTATGTTCTCGAAAGTCAGTAATAGTTCAAAAATTGCCTTGATATGGCTTTTTAACAATTTGGATATCAACCTGGTTGATTGTCAGGTTTACACTTCCCACCTGGAGAGCATGGGCGGCGAAATGATAAGCATGAAAGAATATTTGCGGCATTTGCACCATGTTTAATAACCAAAAATTTCCGCTCTTTCAAAGAGAATTATCAAAAATGCCGTCATTCCAATTGTAATAAATAGAATAACGGCATTTTTTACTTAATCTGATAGCTGCGAAGAAAGTCTGATCCGACCTCTAAACAGTATAGGTTCTTATTCTATAAAAATAATTTTCTATTTTTTTTGTCTTACTTCGCTGGCCTGATAAATATCTTCTTCAGCTTTGTAAATCCTGAATTGTACATCATAACCTTCCGGTACATAAATCACAATCGGCAATTGTCCATTGTAATTTACAAATTCTCGCTGCCCCGAAACGAACATATGTCTATTAGGGGTTCCGGGACAGGCCATTTGTGTAGAAAATACATCTCCTTTGGTTTTGAATATATAATAATTGTATCCCCATCCTTGCAAATCTTTCTTTTCCAGTGTTCCTTGCAGGCCATGACTGTTGCATCCGTCTACTTCCATCCATTTTCCAACAGTAAACTCAATACGCTTGTTAATATCATTCTTTGAATGCGGAACTTCTATAACTAATTGCTTATATCCTTTTTCTGGTTTCGGATAAATAGACAGGTCTTGTTTAATAATTGTGGATTGTGCCATGATACTTAAACTCAAGCCAACAAGAGCTAATGTAAAGCTTAGTTTATTTAAAATTTGTTTTCTCATAATAATTTATGTTTAATATTCTCTAATAGTTTGCTTGCATTAACAAACATTAGTCAATACCATCTAGCATTTATTGTTGATACAATATAACATTAATAATACAATGTATTCAGCAGCAAATGGCTTAATGCAGCAAATTAGATGAGGCTTCGATTTTATATTTAATAATAAGATTTCTGCTATTCCAGTATTAAGTTTTTGGTAAAACCCTGTTAGCCAGTTTTCCTATTGTTAAGCCCTGAACTACAATAGAAAATACAACAACAAAATAGGTGATAGAGATAATCAATTCTTTATAAGGTCCGTTTGAAATAGATAAGGCTAATGCAATAGACACCCCACCCCTCAATCCTCCCCATACCAAGATTCTAATTGTTGGCATATCAAATTTCTCATTAAAAGGGATCATTCTTGCTGGTATAAAAATAGAAAGAAACCGGCCCATCAATACCACAACAATAGCCAATAGGCCTACGGCCCAATAATCAAAAACTTGCGGAATCAATAACAGTTCGAATCCTATGAAAAGAAATAAAATGGCGTTAAGAATTTCGTCAATCAATTCCCAGAATTTGTTTAGATAATCTTTAGTAGCGGGGGCTATAGTATGGCTTCGCTTTCCATAATTCCCGAGGACTAAACCTGCTGATACCATAGTTAAAGGCCCTGATATATGTAAGCTATGCGCCACCAGATAACCGCCCATTACAACAGATAAAGTCATTAAAACGGACACTTTATAATCGTCTACTTTTCTCATAAAATTGGCGGAGCCGATTCCCAAAACTACGCCAAGCAGTAAGCCCCCTAATGCTTCCTTAATAAACAGCCAACTGATATTGCCGAAAGAAATATCGACATCAGAACCTTGTGTAAGCTTTAGAATCACTGCAAAAACCACTACTGCGACCCCGTCGTTAAATAAAGATTCTCCTGCAACTTTAGTTTCAAGAGACTTTGGAACATTTGCGCCTTTTAAAATACCCAATACAGCAATAGGATCCGTAGGAGAAATTAACGCTCCAAATAATAAACAATAAATAAAAGGAAGATCTATCGATAAATAAGGAAGCAGATAAAATAATATACTACCGATAGCGAAAGTTGATATAACAACACTTATTGATGAAAAAACTATTACTGGAAGCTTCTGCTCGCGCAAATCTGACAAATTGATGTGAATAGCTCCTGCAAACAACAAAAAATTTAACATGGCTCCCATCAGTACCTCTGTGAAATCCACATCTTTGAGTATTTCTGAAAAATCTCTTAATAAAGCCGGATAAATATTTCCCAAAACAACCAGAGCCATAGAAACGAACATGGCAATAAGCATAACGCCAATAGTAGACGGCAATTTTAGATAGCGAATGTTGAGATAAGAAAATATTGATGCCAATACGATAAGCACAGAAAAAGAATAGTATAGCTCCATAAATTATTAATAATCGAACATTTACGTTTTTAATATGCTAAAATTAATAATTCAATATTTTATATCGGATTTTTACCGCTTTCTTTGCTCGTTATTTTAAAAGAATTATTTTAGCACATATGAAAATTATTTTACTCTTAAGTCTGACTGCACTTTCGTTTTCTACTTTTGCACAAAGAGGTCAGAATGTATACTTCTTAAAAAATGATGGAAGAGAAGTCAAAATAAGAGACAGTGCTGATTTTATCCGTATTATAAGAGAGCCTGATGAAGGTAAACCTTTTTACGAATTGGTAGAATACTATCATAATAATGAGTTGAAGAGAACCGGGGAAACTTCTAATATAAGCCCATTAAAATTGGAAGGACGCGTGCTTTCTTATGCAAAAAACGGCCAAGTTGTAAGTGATCTAACCTACAGCAAAGGTCTTATACAAGGTGAAGCAAAAATGTTTTATAACAATGGAAAGCTCAAAGAAATCAGGAAATATGAATCTGACCCAACAGAACCATTGAAAAGAATTTTTAAAATCTTACAGATTGCAGATTCTTTAGGTAATACATTTCTTGATGGAAATGGGAATGGATTTGTAAATCAGTCACTAGCCAATGGAGATTACAGAAAAGGGGAATATGTAAATGGCAAAAAAAACGGTTTTTGGGAAGAGTATAATTCAAAATCGAAAATTAAAAACGAGGATCTTTATGATCATGGAGAATTTATAAGTGGAAAATTTACTACCGACGACGAAGAAACTGGAACCTATACAATAAAAGAAAAACTACCCCAGTTTAAAGGGGGGGTAAAACGCTTTTACGTTTTTCTTTCGAATAATCTAAAATATCCAAGCGACAGTAAGAAAAACAAAGAACAGGGGCAAGTTGTACTAAAGTTTATAGTAGAAAAAGATGGCACATTGTCTGATATTAAGGTATTACGAGGTATTTCGTCCTCGTTGGATGATGAAGCTATTCGAGTATTACAATTGAGTCCTAAATGGGAGCCGGGAATACAGAACGGCAGAGCGGCCAGAACGTCGTTCACTGTACCTATTACTTTCCGCTTACAGTAATAAAACAGTTGAATAAGTAATTAAGAACTAAATCCACAAACTTTTTGTAATCCGGGAAATAAACATCGTACTTCGTAATCTAAAATCTAACATCAATTGGCTAAAACAAAAACATCCTATTTCTGTCAGAGTTGCGGATACGAATCCCCAAAATGGTTAGGCAAATGCCCCTCTTGCCAACAATGGAATACTTTTGTAGAAGAAATTGTAGAAAAGAAAACCGGCGGAATTCCCGATTGGAGAAATATAACACACACGGCTGTTTCCAGAACCAATCAGCCACATAAAATTCAGGAAATTACCTATACAGAAGAGCATAGACTAATTACGCCAGACAAAGAATTGAATAGAGTTTTAGGTGGAGGAATTGTGGGTGGCTCTTTAGTGTTAATTGGCGGAGAACCTGGTATTGGAAAATCTACGCTAATGCTTCAACTAGCATTAACACTTCCAAAAATAAAGGTTTTATACGTATCGGGAGAAGAAAGTGAACAGCAGATTAAATTGAGAGCCGAAAGGATTTTATCTTCGCCTCTCTCCGACTGTTATATTCTAACTGAAACGTCCACTCAAAATATATTCAAGCAAATAGAGGTTTTAGAGCCAAACATTGTTGTTATCGATTCTATACAGACGCTGCATTCTGCTCATATAGAGTCCACTCCGGGAAGTGTGTCACAAGTTAGAGAGTGTACAGCCGAACTTTTACGCTTTGCAAAAGAGTCTAATACTCCTGTCTTTTTAATTGGACATATTACTAAAGATGGAATGATTGCCGGACCAAAAATACTGGAACATATGGTTGACACCGTACTGCAATTTGAAGGCGATAGACATCATGTTTACAGAATTTTAAGAGCAATAAAAAACAGATTCGGCTCCGCTTCGGAATTAGGAATCTACGAAATGCAGGGCAGCGGATTACGGGAAGTTTCAAACCCTTCAGAAATATTACTTTCGCTAAGAGAAGAAGCTTTAAGCGGAGTAACCGTATCGGCTACCATGGAGGGAATGAGGCCAATGCTTATTGAAACGCAGGCTTTAGTAAGCAATTCTCCATACGGCACTCCGCAGCGTTCGGCTACCGGATTTGATACCAAGCGCATGAACATGCTATTGGCTGTTTTAGAAAAAAGGTGTGGTTTTAAGCTTGGAGCAAAAGATGTCTTTCTTAATATTGCCGGGGGAATTAAAATAGAAGATCCAAGTATAGACTTAGGTCTTATTGCAGCCATAATCTCCTCTCATGAAGACATTCCAATTTCCCATAAAATATGTTTTGCTGCCGAAGTGGGCCTTTCGGGAGAAATTAGAGCCGTAACCAGAATAGAACAGCGTATTGCAGAAGCGGAAAAGCTTGGTTTCGAGCAGATTTTTATATCTAAATACAACAAGAAAGGGTTAGACTTAAGTAAATTTCAAATAGCAATACAAACAGTGGCTAAGGTTGAAGAAGTATTTGAATTGCTATTTGGGTAGTTTGGTTTTTCTGCATAGAGCCTTAACGAAACCACAAAGGACACAAGAATATTTTTAAACCTTGTGCCCTTTGGAGTTATAAAGCTTATTTGTTCATATCAGATACATTACTATATCTATCCGAATCTTTTAGCTTTAAGATTTGTACATTCAGCTTGTAGCCTTTATAAATTTAAGGTGTAATTTTAGAAGTTCTCTCAATTTCTCCGTATGTACCGCCAACTTCTTTACCTTTAGGATCTATTAAAGATAGCTTCACTTCAAGATCTCCAGCCTTCGCCCCTTTAATCAAATACGGTTTCCAGGAATCTACAGTAAATGTGGTATCTCCTACCTCCACTTTTACTTTGTAGTCATTAGGAGAAAGATTGAGGTTCTTTACATAAAAATCCAGCAACAGATTTTCAGTATCTGCTCCTTTATATTCCCCTTTAGGTCTGCTATAGAATAACATAGGGTCCATAGGATCTTCGGCCTTCACATACTTTCCATTAGCATCTACTTTAAATTTCACCAATACCGAAGCATCCGGTGTTTTCAAAGACAAATGATATGATCTGGAAAGGAAACAAAGTAACACATGTTCTGAATTTTTTGCTAACGTAACGGAATGTGTAGGCTTGTATAAAGCAACGTACGGCTTGTTGTCTAATATAAAATGAATATGCTGCCCTTCTGCAGAGTTTGCAGTATGTTCTTTATGCCCATCTTCCGTTTGCTTAGTTAGTTCATAATTTTGTACATCAAAATCAAAAGTTAATTTTACGGAGTCACCTGCAATTTCAGACTTCACATTTTTGATATCTAATTTAGCGTTCTGAAAGTCGTTAGTCTCTTGCATAGCCTCAATTGAAAGAGATTCTGGTTCTGCTGCCAGCGAATCTAACTTCTGTTGGGACGAGTTCTGCCTATTTTGGTTACACGATGTCAAAGCCGAGAATGCAGCAATACCAACAGCCAGCATTAAGGCATTAATTTGTTTTTTCATAATGGTATTTTTTAAATTTTAGCACTAGTTTTTAACATTAGCGAACAGATAATGTTTTCAATTTTTTAAAAACCGGAGGCTTGTGGCCTTCTTTAAAATGTTACTGTGACAGTTTTTTAGTTCGAAGCCCACAAATTTTGGCTATTTTTGTCAATCGCGTTTTTAATTTTCGACAAAACGGGCATAGTTGTTGAAAACTTGTTATTTGGATTGATCGAATAAAATTATAATTTGAGGGTAATAATTTTCCATAAAAGCTGATACAATAAAATTTTTAGGAAGAAATACGTTCTCATAAGAAAGGTAGAATATGGAAGAAGAAGAATTTGAGTTTGAGTTTTCTGAAGACCCTAAACATTCGGTGGAGCGATATGAAGAGATGGTCCGTAATGATGATCATTATTTCTTTGACTCCCATGTTTTTGACAATATTATTGATTACTATATTGAAAAAAACGAGCCGGCAAAAGCACTTCAGGTTACGGAATATGCCGTTTCGCAGCACCCTTTTGTAGTTACTTTTTTAACTAAGCAGGCCCAACTTTATCTTATCCTAAACAATTTGCCCAAAGCATTTGAGTCTTTAGACAAAGCGGAGCTTCTGGAGCCTTCAGATCCTGATATATTCCTTTTAAGAGGTAATATCTACGAAAATCTTGGTAGGTATGATGAAGCTCTAGAACACCTTTTTAAAGCGCTGGAACATGCGGAGCATGAAGAAGATATCCTGATGCAGATTTCTTACGTTTACCAGAATCTTGGCGATTATGAGCAAGCTATTGTTTATTTAAAACGCTGTTTGCAAAATAATATGGAAAATCAGGACGCCCTTTACGAACTGGCTTTTTGTTATGACGTTTTAGACAAGCAGGACGAAAGCATTCAGTTTTATAAGCAGTACATAGACAATGAGCCTTATTCTTATGCTGCCTGGTATAATCTGGGAAATGCTTATCATAAATACGAAATGTATGAAAAAGCAATAGACGCCTATGATTATGCCCTTCTAATTAAAGAAGACTTTTCATCTGCTTATTTTAATAAGGGAAACACACTTATACAACTAAACAGGTTCGAAGAAGCCATAGAAGTCTTTAAACAAACTTTTGATTATGAAGCTCCGGATGCACATACTTATTGTGCAATTGGCGAATGTTACGAGAAGTTAGAAAAAATGGAAGAAGCTCGTAACTATTATAAAAAAGCGGTAAAAATAAGCAGTACCCTGGCCGATGCATGGTATGGAATAGGTGTGACCCTTGATTTTGAACAAAGATTTTTTGAATCATTACATTATTATAAAAAAGCGCTTAAAATTGATGAGGGAAACCCTGATTACTGGTTTGCTATTGCAGATGCGTATTATAAGCTGAAAAACCTGGAAGAATCTGAAAAAGCTTATGAAAAAGTAGTAGAACTTAACCCTTTAGATGTAGACGCCTGGCTGGATTATTCTTCGGTATCGTTTGAACAGAACGACATTAAAAAATGTATCGAAATTATTGCAGAAGGTATTAAAAATAATCCGGAGGCGGCAGAACTTCATTACAGGTTAGTAGCATATTTATTTGCAGACGGACAGACAAAAGAAGCTTTGGCTCAATTACATAAAGCTTTAAGTGCTGATCCCGAAAAACACTATCTGCTTTTCGAATATTTACCCGTTCTTCAAAACAACAAAATAATTATCGATATCATTAACAGTTTTAGACGCTAAAGAATCAAGAAAAAAAAATCAGAAGCCAACCAATGATTGACTTTTGGTTTTTTTTTTGAACTTTTGCAATTAGTTATGAGTTTGAATTACACACTGAACAATATTCCTGAGCGTACAGTTAAACCCAGAAACAAGGGAATTACCATGGTGATGGACAAAGGTCTAAGCCTCCGTCAAGTTGAAGATTTCTTAGAAGTAGCAGGAATTCATACAGACATAGTTAAATTAGGCTGGGCAACATCTTATGTTACTCCCAACTTAGAAGAAAAGCTAAAACTTTACAGAGAAGCAAATATTCCGGTTTATTTCGGAGGGACTCTGTTTGAGGCCTTCATCATCAGAGATCAATTTGACGACTATAGACGTACTTTAGATAAATTCGGGATGGAATTTGCGGAAGTGTCGGATGGATCTATAGACATCAATCACGAGGAAAAATGCAAATTCATATCGAAATTAAGCGAACAAGTAACCGTAATTTCTGAAGTGGGATCAAAGGATGCTACCAAAATCTTCGCTCCGTATAAATGGATTCAGCTGATGCAGGCCGAAATAGATGCCGGTTCCTGGAAAGTTATTGCTGAAGCAAGAGAGGGCGGGAATGTAGGTATCTATCGTGATTCGGGAGAGGTAAGACAAGGTCTCGTTGATGAAATATTAACTCAAATTCCGGAAGAAAAAATTATTTGGGAAGCCCCTCAAAAAGCACAGCAGGTTTGGTTTATTGAATTAATTGGCACTAACGTTAATTTAGGAAATATTGCTCCTGCAGAAGTTATTCCCTTAGAAACCATCCGCTTAGGACTAAGAGGCGATACCTTTAATCATTTTCTGAATAAAAAATAATCGCAGTTAGCTGCATCATATTTGATGAAAAAGTTTGGATTAATTGGATATCCTCTGGGACATTCATTCTCTGAGAAATATTTTACAGAAAAATTCGAAAATCTGGGTTTGCAAGATCATAGCTATAAGCTCTTTCCTATAGAGAACGTAGCTAAGGACTTTCCCAAATTGTTGGAAGAAAATCCACTTTTAAGTGGCATAAATGTCACTATTCCTCATAAAATTGAGGTAATGGGCTTCTTAAACGAAATAGACGAAGCGGCAAAAGCCATTGGTGCCGTAAATTGTATTAAATTCACATCAACAGCGAATAATCAAAAACATTTAAAAGGATATAATACCGATGCTTACGGATTCGAAATGTCCTTATCTCCATTGCTGGAATCTCATCATAAAAAAGCCCTGATATTAGGCAATGGCGGGGCAGCTAAAGCAGTTAAATATGTTTTAGAGAAGTTGGGAATCGAATATAAATATGTATCCAGAAATCCAGGTCCAGATATGCTATCGTACGCAGATCTGAATAAAGAGATTATGGATAATCACCATATCATTATCAATACCAGTCCGGTTGGGACTTATCCAAACGTTACAGAAAAGCCTGATCTCCCTTATGAATTCATTTCGGATAAACACTTATTTTACGATTTGATCTATAATCCGGCAGAAACTGTTTTTTTAGCAAAAGGAAGAGAAAAAGGGGCCAAAACAAAAAATGGCTACGAAATGCTCGAGCTTCAGGCAGAAAAATCCTGGGAAATCTGGAACGGGTAAATGTACAGTAAATATCATGAGAATTTACCTATATATTCTTTTGTTCTCTTTAGGACTTATTTCTTGTTCCGGAAATGGTAATTACTCCCCCAAACCCCGAGGATATTTTAGGATAGAGTTCCCGGAAAAATCTTACAGGCAATTCCAATCAGATGCTCCTTTCACTTTTGAATATCCTTTATATGCAGCAATGTACCCGGACAGCTCGAAAGAATCCAGGAAAAACTGGTATAATTTAACTTTTCCAGATTTTAACGCCCGTCTACATATTAGTTATTACAATTTTTCCAATCAAAAAGAATTAGAGCAACTTACAGAAGATTCCAGAAAACTAGCCTTTAAGCATACTATAAAGGCAACAGGCATAGACGAAGCTATAATTAGAAACCAGAAAAAAAAGGTATATGGAATTTACTATACCATAGAGGGAAATACGGCATCTGTCTTACAGTTTTACCTTACAGACAGTACAAAACACTATCTTAGAGGGGCTTTATATTTTAACGAAAAGCCTAAGTTTGATTCCGTTCAGCCTGTTGCACATTTTATTAAACAGGATCTGGATAAGATGATAACGACTTTCAAGTGGAAATAGACTCAATATAAGAGCTTCAAAGTTTTCGAGTTTAGAATAAAGTTCCGGATTGTGTGTGTGCAGAAATAAATCATATAAATTTCAAATAATACTCTATACAATCCGCTTATAAATGTTTATTATTAAGCGTTAAAATTAAAGTTTAGCAGTTATACAAGAATCTCAAATAAAATGAAGAAAGCGCTTTCGGTTTTATCTATTTTATTATGTAGCAGTTTTGCCTTTGCACAAGGCTTCTTTACCTACATAGATCAGTCTACCCGATTTTTTGAAACATTAAATAAAAACAATTTTAAAGAAGCTCAGCAGTTTTTTGACTCCGGTTTACACGAAAAAATAAAACCAGAATCTTTAGAAGTTATGTGGAAGCAAATTACCGCAAGCTTAGGGAATTTCGAATCTATAAACGGCGCACAAAACAAAAGCCAGGACAGCATACAATCTGTAATTTTAGATTGCAAGTTTAAATATGGCTCCCAACCGTTCCAGTTTGTATACAATAAGGATGCTAAATTGATAGGATTTTTTATTGTGCCTGCAAAACAAATTGCACAATATAAACCTGCAACATATGCTGATACATCTGCCTATAAGGAAAGCTTTATTACTATAAAATCAGGGGATTTTGATTTACCCGGAATGCTAACTCTTCCTAAAAAAGGTGAAAATTTTCCTTTGGTAATTTTTGTTCATGGCTCTGGCCCTTCAGACATGGATGAAACAGTTGGACAGCACAAACCGTTCAAAGATTTAGCAGAAGGCCTGGCTACACAAGGAATTGCTTCTATCAGATACGTTAAAAGAACCATGCTTTATGGCCAATCTTTTATGAATAAATCGTATACATTAAAAGAAGAAGTAGAAGACGACTTACAAAAAGCCCTTGAATATGCACATAGCATTCCTGAAATAGATAAAAGTAAGATTTATATTTTCGGGCACAGTCTTGGCGGAATGGTTGCTCCGCGATTTGCTTCTAAAAATCCTGATTTAAAAGGTATTGTAATTGCTGCTGCTCCGGCCAGAACTTTCGGAGAGGTATTGGTTGAGCAATATCAGTACCTTCAAAAAACATCGCAGGATACCAGCGCACAGACAAAAAAAATATTTGCAGATGCTATCCAGGAAGCTAAAAAAGGAGCAGCAATAAAACCTAATGCACTTCCAAAAGACACCTTAATTATAGGTCTGCCTGTATCTTACTGGTTGGATATCAATTCACTAAATCAGGTGGCAACAGCTAAAAAACTAAAAAACAGAATATTGGTTATTCAGGGAGGTAACGATTATCAGGTTAGTACAGCCGACTACAACCTTTGGAAATCTGCGTTAAAAGGGAAAAATGTGACTTTTAAGCTTTACCCTATGCTAAATCATTTATTTAGCTTTGTAAGTGAAAAAGGTACCAGTTTACAATATCAGGAACCTGGAAATGTAGAAGCTGTTTTGGTTACCGATATTGCAAGTTGGATTTTAGAAGAAAAGCAATAATCATGTTAAAACTTAAGCAATTTGTAAATAACCCTTATCAGGAAAACACATATATTTTATCGGATGAAACCAAGGCCTGTGTAATCATTGATCCCGGAATGTACAATGCTACAGAACAAAACGCTGTAGTAAATTACATTAAGGAAAATGATTTGAAGCCGGAACTACTGCTTAATACACATTGCCATATAGATCATGTTTTGGGGAACAAATTTGTCTTTGATATTTACGGATTAAAGCCGCAAATACATCAGGGGGAACTGCCATTACTCCATGCTGTGCCAGCTTACGCCCCCCAACAAGGTTTCAACTACGAAGTTTCGCCCGAACCGGAAGTTTTCTTAACAGAAGAAGATATTATACATTTCGGAAACTCTTCTCTGCAGATT
>NZ_JBEBVH010000067.1:0-16759 GCF_040392825.1 Pseudopedobacter sp. | reverse complement strand
CGGTACTTTTTATGATATGAAACTTTTTAATATCTGCATTTTCTGCAACAACCCATTCTAAAACAGCAGTGTTTTCTGAATTGATTTTTCCGTCAAATTTCATTAATGTTACCGGTAAGGTTGTTTCATCTATCCGCATACAATCTCTTGCATTAATGGTAACACTATTTCCGTTAGGTAATATAACCGTATGTGCAGTATCATCAATATTTACTAATAACGTTGCTGAAACTCCGCCAGATCCTATCCAGTGAGCACCTTTTACCACGTTGGCCAAACCGCCCATCCCCGGAATCTCTATTAAAGGATTGTCGCCGGTTGGTATAATTTCTTTGGTAAGCGTACCACCATAAATGAGATCATGCTGGTCTGCTCTGAAATTGACTAACCTCAACATGAAATTCCTGTCTTCGGTAGTAGTTAACGGACTCATGATAAAGTCGGGTTTAAACCAGCCTAATTGAGAGCCCCATAAAAGAGATAGCATGTTTTTATAACGAACGCTAATGTCTCTTACACTGTTGTACATATTAAAACCGTACAGCATCATTCGGTCTGAATAAATTAACGGAAATAATGGTACTTGTCTATACGGTGTTGTACCGGAAGGTAGGTGAGAACTTCCAGCCGGAGTTGCAGCCATTAACATCAGGTCAGCCCTGTCCAGATAACATTCTGCATTCTGTTCGGTGGCAATGATGTTGCCGGCTATAGAATTTTGTTTAATGGTATTCATCATCGTCCGAACCGTAGTAACCCAATAATCTCCGGCTCCCAAAGGATGTCCATGATTGGGATTCCAACAAGGAGCCGCTGGCGCTGATGCCAGTTGATCTACATATACACCGTTGGTTCCCAGCTCATTTTGTATACGTTCTGATACAGCATTAATCTTATTGTGCCACATAACATTATATGGACAAACCACAGCATTAGGCGCCCCGGAAGCATATATTTCCATATAAGGACTATTGTCTTTCTTTCTGGCAAGATAAAGTGCTCCCTGATCTTGCTGATAGCTTACCGTTGTGGTATCCCATAATCTCCCATTGATATAGGGAATTACATGGGAGCCTCTGGCCTTTACAGTGTCTACAAAATTTTTAAAATCTGGTGCTGCAGGAAAAAAATCGGGATAGCTGGTGTCATGAGGCTTATTGTTCCAAACATAACTGTGCGATGCAGTTCGGCCTGGACCAAAAAAATTCATGGCTTGTATAGTCCAGTTCAGGACATTATTGTGGCTTTGGTTAGGCACAAACCAAATATCAACATCTAATAACCACTGTGGTAAATTCTTTGCAGCGAATGTTTTTGATCCCCACGGAGTAGTGTAGGTAAAAGGTTTGTACCAATTTACGACTGCCTGTTCCCATCCGTTATTGCCAATACCAACGGATGCTGCCCAAGGCAGTTCAAACTTTCCGTCAGGCGCTGTCCATGCTTCTGAAGTTACAATTTCATTTCTTAAATTAATAATGCCGTTGGTTGATACTGAAGCTCTAAAATCTTTAATATTTGCGTTTTGGTCATGAGTGGCAAAATAAAATACATCCTGTCCCTTTAGTAAACACATTAACTGAACGGTACCTCTGCTTTGCGGATACCCTGAATAATAGGAAGAGCCAGGAGGCAGATCATATTCTACGCCAAATCCTGCCGGCATGATTACCTTATCGGCAGCATTTTCATGAAAAGACAGATTAGGAAAAGTTAAGTTTTCTACCATCCATCCGTTGGGTAAATCGGCTTCTATTTTCCAGTCTATCAGCTGTGTGGTATTATTTGCGCTTACCAATACCTTTACCGGAATGACAAAATTGTCTGCTGTGGTAATATTCCAGTTTAAAGTAACAGTAGGGTTTGTACCATTCATATCATTTGTAATTAATCCCTGATATGAGGTTGTTGAAGATGAAGAGGTGTACACATTGCTCTGCTGAAGGTGATTACGGATTTTTAAAGACCAGATATTCGCTGTCAATCCTGCTTGTTCAAACCATGAATTATTGTTCCCGGAAGAGATGGATAAAATATTAAATTGATTACCACCTGCAAAAACAACTTTGGTATTTCCGCTGCTTAACTCTACCGGATTGTTGTTATCCAATGAAATAAAAGAAACATCGTCTATCATCAGTTCTGCACCCGCCGGGCTCTGCAGGCTGAAACAGATAACAGGAGTTTGATTTGCGCTAATTCCGGTAGTTATTGTTGCGGATGAAGACAATGCAGACGCTGTTCTCGTCAAATCATAGTCGATATAATATTCCGTCCAGGACGGGGTGAGCGTAAAAGGCTGGTGTGTTGGAATTCCTGTCCCGTTATAATCTTTTAACACGAAAGCAGGGATGTTATTAGCGCCAACTCTTACGGTGGGTACCAATACCGTAGTATTTGTTGTAGTTGCTTTGGCTTTAAACTTTAGACGATAGTTGCCTACGGGCATAGAAGATATTCTTTGTGCCAGCCGGGCATTGTTTGTGATGTCTGTATTAGCTCCGGTAGAAGTTATTTTTATAACGTCGTTTTGACCCGAACAAACGTCTGTGTCGACTGTAGATACTATATCTATGGCTCTGTTTGCACTACCACCGAAATAACCGGCCCATCCTGTTCCAGCTGCCGGAGTGTTTACTGTAGTGGACTGGTTGACATAATTTAAGCTGGTCCCTGTCATCTCACCATTAATAATATAGCTGTTTGGAGTTACCATTGAAATAAAAGAAACATCATCTATCATTAATTCGGCACCTGCCGGGCTCTGCAGGCTAAAACATATAACAGGAGTTTGGTTTGCTGTAATTCCTGAGGTTATGGTTGCAGATGAAAACAATGTAGATGCCGTTCTCGTTAAATCATAATCAACATAGTATTCTGTCCAGGTTTGGGTAAGTGTAAAAGTCTTATGTGTTGGAGCCCCACAACTACTGTAGTTTTTTAATACAAAAGCAGGGACATTATTCGCTCCTACTCTTACGGTAGGTACCAAAATAGTGCTATTTGTTGTGGTTGCTTTGGCTTTAAATTTTAGACGATAATGACCTGCAGGCATAGAAGATATTCTTTGCGCCAGCCGGGCATTGTTTGTAATGTCTGTGTTAGCACCAGTGGAAGTTATTTTTATTACATCGCCCTGACCCGATCCGGTATCTGAATCGACTGCAGATACTATATTTAAAGCCCGGTTTGCGCTTCCTCCGAAATAACCTGCCCACCCACTTCCCGGAGCCGGTGTATTCACTGTTTCTGACTGGTTAATGTAATTTAAACTGGTACCTGACATATTGCCCTTCAAAATATAATCGATTTGATAGGTGTTTTGGGCTTTTAAAGAAAGTGCAGCCATAAAAAGGCTTAAAATAAAAAATAGATTTTTCATGGTTCATGGTTAAATGTCGAAAGAATTGGTTGGTTTATATTGTTGTTTAAAGGCGGGGGTTTTATATCTCCGTTACTTTTCTTTAGTATATGAAAATGCTATGGAAGCCACGGTTTCCCATACATCATCCGGATTTGCTGAAGTGGCTTTTATAGTACTATAATATTTATGGTAATTTTGATTGTCCCAGATAAAAGTTGTTAGGGTAGGGGTAAAAGGAAGAGAAACTATTTTAGCATCACAAGAAACAGCAATACCAAAGGCTTCGTTCTTCATAACGATTTTCTGTTTGGTGGAGGTTAATTTGTTTGTGCCATCGCTATTGAAAATTGCCTGTACGCCATTTTCGTTTATACCTTCGGAAGAAATCTCTTTATTAACACATAAAATTCCAAAATAACATTTATCTATAGGCACTGTGGTAGCCCAGGTTATTTTATTGTAAGTAGTAAAGCCATTGTTTTCAAATGTAGTTTTCTTTTCGTGATAGCAATCAATTGGGTTACCAGGAATAGCATTATACCCAGGTTTCGACATATCTGCCGCACCGGTTCCTGATTGATGCATGGTAGAAAACTGATGATAATAGAAACTATTACAGGGGGTTAGTGATATATTAGTTGTATATGTTATTGCTTTTCCATCTGCATAAAAGGTTACTTTGCTGGCAGGGGCAATATCAATCCTTTCGTCTCCATGATATCCGCCGGTAAAATCTCCAACATTTGGCCGGGCAGATCTCCATACAAACTCATTCTCGCCTGTTGTTAAAATCTGCTGAATAGGAATCATCGCAGAACCGGTATATTTTACTAAATTTCCTTCAAGCACCCGCCATAAATTATCGTTTCTTGTAGCGGATTGTTGATGATAGATTTTAAAATGCGTATATAAGCTGTCTTTGTCAGACAATTTTTGATAGGCATTAAAATAAGCAGAGGAACCAGAAGTAAACGAATAAAAAGCAGCAGGTAACTGATTAGTTTCCGGCAGAGCAGATAATTCGGATTCGTGGGGTTTTGGTAATACTGTGCTGTTGTCTTTACAAGAAACAGTATTCAGATTGCAAAATAGTATTAATACGATATATATACAGACTTTATTCATAATAGTATTTGTTAAAGAATGAAGAGTTATAGTAAGTGATTAAAAATCTGCACCAGGTTGTGTAAATCTATTGGGTGACTGTTAACTTTTTCCATTGTTTTATATCAATATTATTTGTTGTTTTTTTATCAATAAAAAGATCCGATTTTTCGAATTTTTCAGGTTGTTTAATCGTGTTATTTTGTATAATTACATTGGTAGATTGTTCGATAAATACTGCACCTTTTTCAATTACAGCGTCTACCGGATTTCGGGCAATATTCTCAAAATAATTATCTTTTATTTTTACATTTTCTGCAGACCAAAGAGCTAATGCAGGCATGTCTGAATTTTTAATAATATTGCCAATGATCTCTATGTTTTTGCACACCCGATAATCAACAGGTGTAAAGGTGCCGTTTTGAGGATCTATACCAGCTCCTACAAACAGATTGGCTGGTTGTCTTCTGGCCATATTGCACTCGTCCATGAAATTGTTTTTAATGATTGTGTTACTTGGGAGCGGCCCGATGACCCAACGGCCCCAGCGTAATACCAATGTCAGGACTAAAGGAGGATAAGCGGTACGGTAAAATTTGTTGTTTTCTATTATTCCGTTAGGAAGACCGGCATAAATGCCATGACATCCATTGTGTTTAAAAGTGTTGTTCTGTATCTTATATTTTATGTCATTAAGTGCTGTATTAAATATGTAATGGTCTTTGATAAGTGAATCTGGTATTTCACGATCGAATATGAGTTCGCAGTCGTGAGGAGCAGACGTTTTGCGCACATTCATGATCCACTTCATAGCCACTAGTCTGGCTTTAAATCCTGTGGGAGCGAAATTGGGCTTATGAAATTCCATTTCATCCCCAACTCTGATAACATCTTTTAAAAAATAATACTGCAAAAATTTAGCTGTAATTTTTTTTGCATTAGCAGGGTCTTTTTCAAGGTAAGGAGGGATAAATCCACTGCTTATATGTAACCCGTCGTCATAGCTGTAGAAAATATTGTTGTTCTTGTATATGATCTCTCCGTATGAATTATGTATTTCTCCTGCTGAATGGGCTGTATAAAACTTATAAGAACCTGGCCTCGGAACTATATTGCAGTTTTCTACAGTGAAATTGTGTGTCGAATAACAGGCAATTGCAGTTTCCGGAGATGTATGAATGGTTATATTTTGGAGCGTAACAAATTTGCTTGCTTCAGTCATTATAGCACCCACAAAATAATTATTTTCAAAACGGATATGAGTGTATTTTCCCACATCACTTTGTTTTAATCTTTCAGGATATTTCACGGTCAGGAAAAGATGTTTATTGTCTATCTTATCTACTTTTTCGATATAAGTTCCAATTAATGCAAACCCTTTCAAGGAACGAGAAGCTGTTTCTATATCCCATTCGCGACCCATGTGTATTTTTGGATTGGTTTTTATACCTCCATACTGCAATTCATACAAAATTCCATTATCTCTTATTTCTTTGATTTTAGCGATTGCCGAAATAGGCGCATCTTCCCAATTCCAGTCTATTACTATATTCTTAAGTATGAAATTTTCAGATTTTTCAATTCTGAAAAAATATCCCGACATTTTGCTTTTAGTGTCCTGAAAGATAAATTCGGAACCATTTCCATCTATCGTTACATTCGCAGCATTTTTAAACGTAGCCTGATCTTTGTTTTCACGGACTACATTATAAACCCCTTTGGGGATGATGACGTTCAGGTTTCTTTTCCCATTAACATATTCGCTTAACTTTTCTAATGCTTTTCCGTTCTCTTCGGCCGAATTTTTCTGCGAAAAACCAAAAATAGATCCGTCCACTAACTTCTGCTTTTCATATGCAATAGTATTGGTTGTAAGAAATAACAAAATGAAAAGCAAGAAGTTAAAAGACAAGCATGGTCTGTATTTGGAATATATCAGTTTCATGGAATGTAAAATTTTAAGATGTGTTAATAAACACAGTTTAATTCAATATAAAAAGTAAAGATTTCCTTTTTGGTAAGCGAAACCAAATCTGTTTCTTGAAGAAGATTCGGTTTTCGCTTCCTGTATTGTCTCTTTAAAATTTTTGCGCTGTATTAAAGCATCGGATCATTAATAAGTATATGTTTTTTCAACCAAAAGCTATTTTATGAATTTAAGATATTGTTTGTCTTTGCCTGATTCTAATACTACTAAATAGATACCCGAAGATAAATTCTGTATATCTATTGTAGTTTGTGAATTCAAAGCATTAATTTTTGACTGGTATACATTTTGGCCTGTTGAAGCAATGATTTTTAATGTAGAGTAAGCAGTAGAATTTGGATGCGAAACTATAATTTTATCAGATGCTGGATTAGGAAAAATGCTTAAATTATCTGCATTGTCGTGTTTTAAATAAATAACGGGACTATAGCTGCTTGTTCCATCAATATCAGTCTGATTTAATCTGTAATATGCATTCTGAGCCCTGAAATTTTCATCGGTATATGTATAGGTTTTGTCGTCTCTTGGATCAACAGAAGCAATTTTAGAAAATAAAATGCCATCGATACTTTTTTCTATTTCAATAAATTTCATCATGCTGTTGCTTGCTGTTTTCCATTCTAACAAGGCTAAATTTCCGGATTTATCTACCTTACCGTTAAAGGAAATTAGTTCTATGGGAGTTGTGCTTAATGAGGTAAAAGAAACATCATCTATCATTACGCCAATTCCCGCTGTTGCTTCTGTTGCTGAACATTGAAGACTAAAACAAATAGCAGGAGTTGGAGCTGTTTGTCCAGTAGAAAAAGTACCGCTGGAAGTCATACTACCGGCAACATGTCTTGATAAATCATAATCTACATAGTATTCAGCCCATGATTGTGTAAGTGTAATAGGAATATGAGCTGGAAGACCGATTCCATCGTATCCATTTAATACAACAGCAGGAAGGCTATTATATGAAACCCTTAAAGATGGGGCCAAAATAGTTGTATTTGCTGTAGTTGCCTTTGCTTTAAATGTTAAACGGTAAACGCTATTATTGCTGGTAAGAGTGGAAAGTCGCTGTACTAAACGGGCATTATTGGCAATATCTGTATTTTGTCCTGTAGCGGTTAGCTTGATGACGGTTCCTTGCCCGGATCCTGCATCAGTGTCTGTCGTAGATACGATATCCAAATTTTGATTGGCTTCGGTACCTCCGAAAAAAACGCCCCATCCATTGCCGGCGCCAGGAGTGTTTACTGTTGTGGATTGATTCACATAATTTAAATTGGTACCAGACATGTTGCCATTTATGACTTGAGCTTTTGACGAAAAGGTAACTAAACACAGTCCTAAAAATAGAGATAGATTTTTCATGATTTAATTGGTTAAGAAATGTAAAAAATGAATTACGATTATATTATAATTTAACGAAGCTAACGTTGTCAATCAGCACTTCCGAACCGTCTAGCTTACCTGTTTGCCATAAGTTAAGGCAGATAACAGGGAACTGGTTACCATTTACCTTTTCTAAAGTAAAAGGTGTGCCGGCAGCAGGTTTAAAAGAATTTACTGTTTGAGTAAGGTCAAAGTCAATAGTATACTCTTTCCATGACTCGTCTATGCTGAATAATTTGTGCGCAGGGTTTTCGGTACTACTGCCGTCATTAACATAATCTTTTAGTAGATACGCAGGTATATTATTGCCAGAAGGTCTTACACTTGCTGCTACACGGACATTTTTACCATTTACGGCTTTTGCCCAAAATTTCAAACGGTAAATTCCCGCAGGGCACTTTATTCTTTGTACCAACCTTGGATTGTCCGACATATTGGTGAGAATCCCGGTGGCAGCTAGTTTAATAACGTCACCATGTTCGTCTTCTCCCTGGATGCTTGTAATATTGAGACTTTTAAGAGAACCATAAAAGCCCGCCCAACCAGAACCAATAGGAGGTGTGCTTACTATCCCGGTTAATTCAGAACCAATGTAATTTAGTTTAACACCGGACATATCACCATTTTTAATGTAATTTGTTTGAGCATTTAAATTGCAGCCCAGCAATAAAATGCTGAAGATTGTTAGGATAACTTTCATATATACTAATCTTTATTTGTGGATGTTTAATATTTAACTTCTTTAATTTCTACTTCTCCGGAAATGATCTGTAGTCTTATATCGCTTGCTGTATTTGACTTAAAACTAAAGCTTGCCATATCGTTCGCTCTTGTAAGCTGGCCGGAATAAACTGTTAAAAACTGTCCGCCACCGCTTGATAATTGAATTTCAAATTTGGGGTTAGATTTGATTTGTCCCCATTCTATAATCAGATTGCTGATCTCTTTAGGAGAAGGAATACTGAAATTTAAATAGTCGCCTGCTTTTCCTTTCCAGAAAGTCGCCCGGTTTCCGTCCATAACATACTTTGCATTCTCAGATATTGGACTGGACGATATATTATCTGTGTATTTTGACGAATTGTCTTTTTTTATCCTGTTTTGAGGATTTATGACAGTGAAAACGTCTTCTAATAAAATGTTTTCAGAAGATGCACCTACCATTATTTTGAAGTCGCCTGGTTCTATCACCCATTTGTTATCCTGGTTAAGGAGTTTCATGTCTTCGTTGCGAAGCTGTAAGGAGATGTTTTTTGTTTCACCTGGTTTCAGATGGACTCTTTCGAATCCGACAAGGTTTTTTTCAAAGGTTGTAACACTGCTAATTAGATCTCTCAGATACAGCTGTGCTACCTCATCACCAGCTTTCGAACCGGTATTGGTTATATCAAAGCTAACCGTCAAACTCTGCTTATCTGTTATTTGTTTAGATGAGAGCCTGAAATTCGAATATTTGAAGCTGGTATAACTCAGGCCGTGTCCAAATGGATAGAGCGCACCGTTAATGCGGGTCATGTTTCCTTTTAATCCCATCGCTTTACCACCATCTACCTGAGAGGCGGGCTTGAAAGGGAAATTAAATGGAATCTGTCCTACACTTTTAGGGAAAGTAACCGTTAATTTTCCACCCGGATTATAATCCCCAAAAATCACATCAGCCAGGGCTTTACCTCCCATTGACCCCGGATACCATGCTTCTATAATGGAAGGAACATATTTATCGGCCCAATTTATTGATAATGGACGCCCATTGATTAAGATAAGTATCACAGGTTTGCCTGTCGCATAAACTGCCTGTAACAGGTTTAACTGACGGCCGGGTAAATCTAAACTTGAGCGCGATTTGTTTTCTCCGCAAGTACGTTCTCCTCCTCCAAGTGCCATAATCACTACATCTGATTTTTTTGCATTTTCTACTGCCAGCTCAATCTCTGCATTTTCTTCTTTGCTTAGAGGAAATGGCAAAATTTCAGACTCCGGCCAGTTGGCATCAACCAAGTCGCATCCTTTAGTGTACACGACTTCTGTCTTATTGGATGTTTTGGCTGTTATACCTTCCAATACAGATACCACATCAACTCCTAATGGGCCGTAGTGCATAAGAGCAAAGCCTTTTTCATTCGCATTAGGGCCTACAACAGCTATCCTCTTAACTTTATTAATATCAAGCGGTAGTAAGTTACCTTCATTTTTTAATAGCACTATAGATTCTTGTGATGCCTGAAGGGCAATCTTTTTATGCTCTTCAGACTCCACTTCCACGTCCGCTTGTTTCAGCTCCGTTTGATAAGGATTATCAAATAAACCTACCATAAATTTCACACGTAAAATATCTCTTACCCGGTCATTAATGGTAGCTTCACTCACACTGCCTTCCTCAACAAGTTCTCTTAAAGGTAGAACAAAGGAATCAGGCGAACGAAAGGTGCAGCGAACGTTTAAACCGGCTTCTACACTTTGTCTTACTGCCTCTTTCAAATCATTCGCGGTGCTGTGTTTGGTGAACAGGTATTCAACAGCTTCACTGTCAGAAACAACATATCCTTTAAATCCCATATCATTGCGTAACCTTTCGGTTAGCCAGTAATGACTGCCTTGTATAGGAAAACCGTCGTAATCGTTGTAAGAACTCATTACTCCCAACAAACCGGCTTCTTTTATGACTCTTTTAAAAGGATAGACGTGTACCATTTCAACTTCGCGGGGAGACATTTGAGGATCAACCCGTGACAGGCCTTCTCTTGCGCCTTTATTATTACTGTAGGCGACAAAATGTTTGGCTGTAGCCGCAACCTGATGATTATTTTGTAAGCCCTTTACCATTTGAATTCCGAGTTCTGCAACCAGATACGGACTTTCTCCATAAACTTCTTCGTAGCGCCCCCACCGTTGATCTCTTCCTACATCCAGAATTGGAGCATAAACATTGGTGTAACCTAATAATCTAGCTTCTTTTCCGGTTATACGTCCTACTTTACGTATTAAATCTCTATTCCAGGTATGTCCCAAGCCCAATTGTGTGGGGAAATTGGTTGCTTTAAAACTTTCAATACCTCTAATTCCTTCATTGGTGAAATCTACTGGAATACCTAATCTTGTTTCTTCAATAAAAAAGCGTTGAACTTCGTTTATTGCCCAGGCATGACGAGAGGCAGGCCAAACCAAAGGATGATCTGAAGGAGGTGCTCCCCACTGTTGAAAAGCATTCAGATGTTCATCTATTGCGCCTATTCCATCTTTCCATAGTTTTGATTTCCATTCTTCTGTGGGAAGTTCGTCTCTCAATACCCTTCTATATCCATAAAGTGTAACCATCTGGCAGGTTTTTTCATCCATGGTCATCTTACTTAACAGATCCTCAATCCTGTCTTCTATTTTCGCTTTCGGATCTTCATAGATATCTTTAGCACCATTTTTATTGAAATCTATCCAGTCTTTTTTATAAAGATTTTTTTTGCTCGGAATATATTTAGCAGGAATATGAGGTACGGTTATTTGAGCCATTGAAAGCGTTGATATCAACGCCATGCAAATAGATAAAGGAAGGGAACTTCTCATAAATAATAATTGTCTGATTTTAATATATACTAGGTTTTTACTGCAAATTGTTGTAAAGCGCTTTTATCATCTGGATTTATGCGTGTTTTGGTGCAAATCCAGGTACAAAGTCTTATTGCTAAGATGATTACAAAAGATGATTGTAAAGGGTGATAAATTTCCCTAAAATTGGGTAATAATGTTATAGAACTACAAAGGGCACTAAGATTTTTACAATGGACGCTAAGTTTTTATTCTCATTCCCAGCAATGTCTCTCGAAGAGAATGTTACGCTATTTAACACATCGTCCTTGCAGAGACGATGTTAGGAAGTAGAGAAATATTCTCTGTGAACTTTCCTGTTAAACTACCAGACTTCGGTCTTCCGACTTCGGACATCTCTTTCCCCAAGCTAAAATCCTACAATAGCTAGAGAACTTGGTATAAACATAGATTCTTGTATCCGGTTATATTTGTAACTAATACAGGCGGTTGATTTAAACTCAGTTTTTCTTAAATCAACCGTTCTTTAATTTTTACCTGAATGAGATATCTGTATGCTTTAATCACTATTTTTCTTTTTCATGGATTTGTTTATGGACAAGGTTTGTCTGTGAGCGATTTGCGTGTAGATAATAGACAAAATCCCTTCACTATTTTAGGAACTTCCCCAAAATTCAGCTGGAAGATCAATTCCAATAAGAGAAATACTCAGCAAATCAGTTATAGAATATTGGTTTCCGAGAATGGAGCAGATTTGCAAAGAAATAATGGCACAGTCTGGGATTCTAAGGAACTCGATTCATCGGAGTCTATAAAGATTGACTATAGAGGAAAAGCTTTAACAGCAGGTAAAACTTACTATTGGAAAGTACAGATAAAGGATAACTACAATAGAGAAAGTCGTTGGAGTGAGGTTGCTAGATTTGGTGTGGGATTGAGAACTGCAGATTGGAATGGTGCGAAGTGGATTACAAATGCTATTATGCCAGACAGTCTGGTAGATGTTTTGCCTAAAAGTGAAAAGAAAGATACTTATTGGGGAAATAATCAGTTACCAATAATCAGGAAAGATTTCAAATTAAAATCTAAAAAAATAAAAGAAGCAAAGCTTTTTATTAGCGGATTAGGGCATTTTGAGGCAAGCTTGAACGGTGAAAAAATTGGCGATCATTTTCTAGATGCTGGCTGGGCGAAATTTGATAAAGAAGCATTGTATGTAACTTTTGATTTGACCGACAAACTAAAAAGCGGGGCAAATACTATCGGCGTGATGTTGGGGAATGGATTTTATTATATTCCGCCAGTAAAAGGACGTTTCAGGAAACAGAAAGTCGCTTTTGGTTACCCTAAAATGATTGCTAAGCTGAAAGTAGATTATACAGACGGAAGCAGTGAAACAATAGTAACTGACGAGTCATGGAAAACCGCCAATAGTCCTATCACATTCTCCAGTTTGTATGGAGGCGAAGATTTTGATGCCAATTTGGTACAGGCTAACTGGAACAAGCCAGGCTTTAATGATAAAAAATGGAAAAAGGCCTTAGTTACTACAGGGCCAGAATTACATCCGCAAATTACAGAACCTGTAAAAGTGATGGATCGTTTTAGTCCAAAATCCATTCATCAAACGGCTGCAGGAAACTGGATTTATGATCTGGGGCAAAATGCGTCCGGAGTAGTTGAGATTTCGGTGAAAGGAAAAAAAGGGGATACCGTAAGAGTTTATCCCGGAGAGCTTTTAGCTGAAAATGCTGTTACGCAAAAACATACCGGTTCGCCATACTATTTCCAATATGTGTTAAAAGGAGATGGCGTAGAAACCTGGCAACCAAGGTTTACCTATTACGGTTTCAGGTATTTAGAAGTCAGGGGAGCGATTCCGCAAGGAAAAGAAAATACAAAATCGCTTCCGGTGATGGAAAATATTATTGGCTTGCATATTAGAAATTCGGCACAAACTGTGGGCAGTTTTAATTCGTCGAATACGGTTTTCAACCAAACAGACCGTTTAATCGATTGGGCAATCAGAAGTAATTCGGTAAGTGTATTTACTGACTGTCCGCATCGTGAGAAACTGGGATGGTTAGAACAAACCCATTTAATGGGACCATCTTTAAGTTATAACTATGACTTTATCAGCCTTTTCAAAAGGACTATTCAAAACATGATGACTAGTCAGACTGCGGATGGTTTGATTCCAGAAATTGCTCCGGAATTTGTAGAATTTACCTGGGGTGGCGATATGTTTAGAGATTCTCCGGAATGGGGAAGTGCCGGAATTATTGTTCCATGGTATTTGTACAAATGGTATGGTGATGAAGAAACCATGAAGGATGCCTATCCGATGATGAAAAGGTATGTGAAGTATCTGGAAGGAAAAGCAGAAAATCATATCCTTAAGCAAGGGCTAGGCGATTGGTTCGACTTGGGTCCTAAAAGACCGGGAGTTTCTCAGCTTACGCCGATGGGTGTTACAGGCACAGCAATTTTCTATTATGATTTAAATATCCTGAAAGAGATAGCAATGAAATTAGGACACCATGACGATGCTCGGTATTATACAGATTTGGCAGAGAAAGTAAAGAAAGCATTTAATGGTTCGTTCTTTAATCTGGCTACAAAACAATATGCGACTGGCAGCCAAACAGCGAATGCTATGGCTATCTATATGAATCTGGTTGATGAAAAGGATCGCGCTGCGGTTTTAGAAAATATTATTAAGGATATCAGAACGAGAAATAATGCTCATACCGCCGGCGATATTGGCTATCGTTATTTGTTACGAGTTTTGGAAGAAGCTGGCCGGTCTGATGTGATTTTTGATATGAACAGCCGTTCGGATGTTCCGGGCTATGGTTATCAAATAGCGAAAGGGGCAACTGCTTTAACGGAATCCTGGGAGGCTTTACCTAACGTTTCAAACAACCATTTTATGTTGGGGCATCTGATGGAATGGTTTTATAGTGGATTGGCAGGAATTGGTCAGGAAGAAAGTTCAATTGCCTTCAATCATGTGAAGATTGCGCCTCAAATAGTTGGCGATGTTAAGTTTGCCAAAGGAACTTATCAGTCTGTTTATGGTGAGATTGTTTCCGATTGGAAGATAGAAAATGAGAAGACGGTTTTAAATGTACAGATTCCAGCCAATGCGAAGGCAACAGTTTATCTGCCAATTAAAGAATCGAGTACTGTTTTAGAATCAGGAAAGGCTTTAGAAAAAGGTGACGGAGTTACATCCTGGGTCAAGAAAGCCGATAAGATGTTGGTGGAAATTGGATCAGGAAGCTATCAATTTACGATACAATAAAATGAAAAAATACATTTTTGCATTAATAATATCCTTCTTAGCAGGGCCTGTCATTGCTCAGATTTCGCAACAGCGGATGCAGGAAATTTATGAAGAAATAAAAACACCTCATAAGTATGGGCTGGTAATGATTACCGATACCATTTCTAAAAAAATAGATTGTCCTACGGTGTTTCGCAAGGGTAATAAATGGTATATGACCTATATTATTTTTGACGGAAAAGGGTATGAAACATGGCTCGCAACCAGTAAGAACCTTTTAGATTGGGAAAATAAAGGTAAAATAATGTCTTTTACCCACGACGGAAAATGGGACGATGTGCAAAAAGCAGGTTATAATTCGCTGCAGGATTTAACCTGGGGCGGTAGTTACAAGTTGAATAAATATCAGGGTAAATATTGGATGTCATATTTTGGTGGAAACTCGCAGGGATATGAGCCAGAACCTTTGTCAATTGGAATAGCTTATACTACAAAAAGTCCTTCGAAAGTGCATGAATGGACAAGACTGGATGCTCCGGTTTTAACCAGCCATGACCCTGATGTAAGGTGGTGGGAGAATAGAAATAAGCTCTTTAAAAGCTCGGTAATAGAGGATAAGGAGAGATTAACAGGACATCGCTTCCTGATGTATTATAATGCGGTTGGGGATTCTTTAAAGAATAACAAAAAAACCAGATGGTACGAACGTATTGGTATGGCTGTATCCGAAGATATGGTACACTGGAAGAGATTTCAGAAAGATCCGGTAATGCACCATCCGGTTGGAATCACGGGTGATGCCGTTATTCAAAAAATGGGCAGTGATTATGTGATGTTTTATTTTGGTGCGTTTTGGGAAGATAGAAAAGGGGCATTTAACCGATTTGCGGTTTCCAAAGATCTGGTAAACTGGACGGACTGGACGGGTGATAATTTAATAGAGTCGTCAGAAGATTACGACAATTTGTATGCACATAAATCTTTTGTAGTGAAACATAAGGGGATTGTCTACCATTTTTATTGTGCGGTGGACAAATCGGATCATAGAGGCATAGCTATTGCTACCTCTAAAGACCTGGGGAAAAGTAAGTTGAAATTTGAAAAATAAATAGGCAAAAGGCTTTAGGCATAAAGCTGAAAGCTTAACAATATTAGAGAAACAAAAACTTTGGTCGGTTTTTGCAAAGCTGTTCTGATGCATTATAGCAGAAGGAACAGCTTTTTTGTTTATTTACTCGATCAGTGGTACTAAGGTGGGAGTATATTGGGAGTATAGTGCTGGTAAAGTGGGAGTAGCAATATAGTTCATTATGTCTTAGAAGCCTACTGTCACCAATACGGACTTATAATAAATCATCACTTTCTAAGCGTTTGTAAATAGCTATCCGCATTCATTACAGGAATTAAAGCATTCTTGAAATCTCTTTCATTTCTTGTAATGATTAAATCACAATTTGATGCTAAGGCACTGAAATATTGCATGGCATCTTCAAAATCTTTAAAATTGGAGTGAATGGCTTTTTCAACTACTTCATCATCCATTAGAGAAATAGAACAAAGTAATTTGAATTTTCTAATTTTCTCCAATGCGATTTTGCATTTTCACATTTGGATAATAGATAAGAGGTGTTTGAAATGGAAGAAGGTGAGGTGAAAACTTTGTTTTTCTTTTTATCAGCAAATGTCAAAATCTTTGCGATAGCTTTATAAAAATTTCCCTTTCCCCTAAGAAATCAATGATAATATTTGTATCTAAGAATACTTTTTGCATTTCTATTGGTGCTTCTTGTCGAGAAATTCTAAATAATCATTTCTTAAATCCTTCCAATCAGCATCTAAAGGAATACTATTTCCTGTTGAGATACTTTTAACAAAAGGTGAAATTTCAAAATCATTACTTTGTTCGCGAGTCAATGAATCAAGGTAGCTCTCAATAAGTTTTGACAAACTTACTTTCTTATTTGAAGCATACTTCTTAGCCTGGTCTATAACCTTATTATCGAGTTTTAAAGTTAATTTAGTATGTAAGGCTGGTGTCCAATGTCGTAGTTTCGCCTTTTGGTCAGCGCTTGTTCTTTATTTGTAATTAAGG